>JAGNRZ010000034.1 GCA_017988335.1 Ferruginibacter sp. | reverse complement strand
CAAGTCATTTTTTTGTTCTAAAATAAATTCGTAACGCTTTTTCATTTCGGTGTAAGCTTCAATAGCCGTAGGGTTTACTTCGCCAATATTTTCTAAACGCTTACGCATACGTTCACTACGTTCTTGTAAACTATCTAAAGGCTCCTCTCCTGTTCTTGCTTCATCAATTATTGCATCTAAATCTATTTTAAACTCTACATTCAAACGTTCTTTCATCCCAGCTAACTGCAATTTAAGTTCAGTTAGTTTATCTTTAATTTCATTAAGCAAAGTATCAATACCTTCTTTACTTTTTTGTTTGTGACGTAACTCACTTTCTTTGGCGGCTAATTCATTTCTATGGTTATAATAGGCTTGGTCAGCTTCGTTTAATTTCTTTTCCTCAACATCTTTGTTTTGCAACATAGTAACCAATAAGGTTTCTATTTCCTGCAAAGTAGCAGCTGTTTCTGTAATACTTGTAGAAGCCTCTAATAATTGTGCATTGCTACTTTCAATTTCTACCTTTAAATTGTTTAATTGATTGCTCTTAAACTCAAACTCTTGTTTTAAACTTGCTACCTTACTTTGCTGCTTGGTAAATTGTAAATTACCGTCGTTAAAGGTATTAGTAGCATTGTTATATTCTTGTTCTGCCGCCGCATAGTCTTGCTCAACTAAAGCAATTTTTTCAGTTAATTCATGTAGTTGTGTATTGAACTTTTCTAACTCTGTTCTGGTACTTTCAATAGCATCATGATTATCTTGCAATTGCCCTTGTAAATCTTCTACACGTTTTGTGCTGGTTTCTTCTAAGTGCAATAAATTTTCTAACTTATTTTGTAAAGAAAAAACATGATTGGTAAGGTTATTAATGTCTTGCTGAGTTTGCTTTATAGCGTTTTCTTTTAATTGCTCATTAAACGCAATTACTTCGTTATGCTTAGCACTAATATTGGTTTTTAACCCTGTTACTAAAGCATCTTGTGTATTAATTTCTTCAATTAATTTTTCTAAATTTTTTGCTCTGCCTATTTTTTTACCTTCAAATAAACCTACACTTCCACCTGTTAAACTGTACTTCCCTTTTACGTATTTACCTGTTTTTTCTAACACCACAGCACCATTGCTATTTTCTAAAGCATCTTCATTTTCAGCAATAAACACATTGCCTAATAAATGCTTGGCAAGATTTGAGTACTTACTATCAATTTCAACTACACTTAATGCTGGTATGGTACCTACTGGTTGATGTTGCTCTTCAAAACTGGTAAACTTATCTTGTAAAAAGAAGTTGGCTTTACCTTTTTTGTTATCATCTAACAAATGAATAGCTTGTAAACCTTCTTGCAAATTATTAACGATATAGTAATTTAAGTAAGGCTCCAATACATTTTCTACTGCAGCTCTGTACTCTTCTTTTACATAAATAATATCACTCAACAGCGGAGCTTCATGATTCCAATTTTGGTTTTTATGTAAGAACTTCACACTCTCTGGATAACCTTCCATAGAGTCAATCAAACTTTTTAATAAATCATGTTCGTTTTTCTTACTATCAAGCTTTCTGTTTTCTTCAGCCAATTCGCTACGTAAACCTTCAAGCATATTTTGCGTTTGCAAAATTTGCTCTTTGGTAAACTCATGATGGTCTTGCAATTGCTGCAAATCCACTTTCTTTTGCTCAAGCTCTTGTTCTTTTACTTTTTTATCGCTTTCTAATTGTTGTACTTGTGCTTGGCGTTGTGTTTTTTCATCTTGAATTTGATGAATAGTGCGTTGTAAATTTTGGATAGAAGTATCAGCAACGGCTACTTTTTTCTCTGCTTCAAATTGATTGCGTTGTATGGCTTGATTATCTCTACGTAACTCATCAATATTGCTACGCTTTTCATCAAACACTTTACGCTTTTGCTCAACGGCTTCTTTTAAATTAGTTAACGATTCCTCTAACTCGGTTAACTTTATTTCGTCTTCCTTAATTTGATTAC
Organism: Ferruginibacter sp.; assembly: GCA_017988335.1. Classification (GTDB taxonomy): domain Bacteria; phylum Bacteroidota; class Bacteroidia; order Chitinophagales; family Chitinophagaceae; genus Ferruginibacter. The sequence continues at coordinate 20,497 of JAGNRZ010000034.1, read as the reverse complement.
CTGTAAATTCTATGCTTTCATCTAAACCTTTTAATTGACCACCAGCTTTATTTAAAAAATCATTTAACCCAGTTTCTCTTTCTTTTAAATATTGTAAACGTTGACTTGTAAGGCTTTTATCGCTTTCTTTATTACGAACAGTGCTCAGCATTTCGTTGTAAGCATGTTGCATTTCTTGCAAAGCTTTTTCTTGCTCAACAAAAGCTAGTTTTTCTTTTTCTAAAGCAGCTTCCTCAACAGCAATCGCAGTTTCAATTTCTATACGCTTATCAACTTCAGCTTGTTGTTGTTCGTTAAGATTTTTATAGGTAATGTTAAACCCTTCCAAAGATGCTTTGGCTAATTCTATACTTACTTCTTTGTACTCTTTCTTTATTTCAAAATACTTTTCTGCTTTTTTGGCTTGGCTTTCTAAGCTTTTTAATTGATTGTTTATTTCAAACAATAAATCTTCAATACGTGCCAAATCTTGCTCAGTAGCATCAAGTTTTAATTTAGCTTCTTTTTTACGAGTTTTATAAATGGTAATACCAGCCGCCTGCTCTAGCATTTTTCTACGGCTGTTTTCTTTATCCTTAATAATATCATCTACCATGCCCAACTCAATAATGGCATAGCTATCTGTACTTACACCAGTATCCATAAACAGGTTATGAATATCTTTTAAACGGCATTGTACATCATTTAGCCTATACTCACTCTCCCCATTTTTATAATATTTACGGGTAACTGTTACTGTATTAAACTCGGTTGGTAAAAGGTTTTTTGTATTTTCAAACGTAAGACTCACTTCTGCCAAGCCACTAGCACTGCGGCTTTTGCTACCGTTAAACACCAAACTTTCTAAGTTTTCGCTACGCAGATTGCTTATTTTATGCTCCCCTATTACCCAGCGGATGCTATCAATAATATTACTTTTACCACAGCCATTTGGACCAATTACACCTGTAATTCCCTCATCAAAATGTAGTACGGTTTTATCGGCAAAACTTTTAAACCCTTTAATTTCTAAACTCTTTAAACGCACTTTTCTTTATTTTTTAAGTAAGAGAGCAAATATAAAGTAATGGGGTAAAATTTGGGGGTGAATTGGAGGTAAGTTATTCATAGTTATCCACAGGAAATTAACGGTTTAACGTTAATTGTTTACAGTTGGGATTTGAAAGTTTAGTGTTTAGAGGAGAGCTAATATACCTAAGGAATTATCACATTATCAAATTAGCATATTAGCTTATTATCTTTGCATTATGGAATTGAGTAATAGAAAGGCTTACCACGAATTTTACTTTGAGGCTACTTACGTGGCTGGCATTGTGTTGCAGGGTACAGAAATTAAGAGTTTGCGTAGTGGAAAAGCTAGTTTTAACGATAGTTATTGCCATTTTGTTAAAGGCGAATTATATGTAAAAAGTTTGCATATAAGTGAATATGCCTTTGGCACCTACACCAATCATGAGCCTCTGCAAGAGCGTAAGTTGCTTATGACAAAACGAGAATTAAAAAAGCTGGAGACAAAAATTAAGGAAAAAGGCTACAGTATTATCCCATTAAAAATATTTATTAGTGAAAAAGGGCTTGCCAAAATGGAAATTGGCTTAGGCAAGGGTAAAAAACTATACGATAAAAGAGAAACGATTAAAGAAAGAGATAACGATAGAGATATAAAGAGGAAATATGCGTTGTAATTAATTACTTTAAAGCGAATACCACTTCAACTTCATAACGTAATTTTACTTTTTTGAAAGGAATCCCTTCTATTTGCTCTCCTTCAGTAAAAACAGTAACACTATTAGATCCTAGGCTTGAATAGTTGGCATTTTCAAAATATGTTGATTTTTCATTAGGCTCATATATTGAAATAGCATCGCCAACCTTTTCGCCAATGGCTTCTGCTAAGTAGATTGCTTTTTCTTTAGCTGCTATTATTGCATTAATCTTTAATTGCTTTCTAAAATCTGAAATTTTTGAATGCGAAACTCTTCCTACTTTAAATATTGAAGTTGCATCATCATCCAAAACTTTCATTAGTTCATCAATCTTTTTACTCTCAGAAAATTTAATTTGATATATTACACTGTTATACAATTCAACATCCTTCTTTTTTTTCTTATAAGTGCTATAGCCAAGGTAAGAACCTAATCTTATTATGGAATCGGGTATTCCAATTGATTTGCATTTTATAAGAAAATCATTTTTTATCTTTTCCAACTCTACTTTCTCCTCCCCTTTTTTCTTAAACTCTGTCAACTCAACCTGTACATATATTTCATCTGGAGTATATTCAATATCAGCACTACCTGTTACTGTTATTGTTTTTGGAAATCCTTCTCTAGAATTATCCTTTTGTGAAAATGTAAGTAAACTAATTAGGCACAAAAAAAATGTAAATAAATGTCTCATAGTTTTTTTTATAAAGGTATTAAATTTTAATAATTACAACGACTTGAAATTTGAGATAGACCATATCTAAATTTATCACTGTGATTGCAAAAAAATAACAAAATATTGAGAAATAGGTAGTAGGTTATTTTTTCAAACTATTGATAATAGTTGCAAAATCTGCCGCTACCAAACTTGCTCCTCCTACCAAACCACCATCCACATCTGGTTGGGCAAAAATATCGGCCGCATTATTGGCTTTTACACTTCCACCATACAAAATTGAAATAGTATTAGCAACATCTGCTCCATATTGATTGGCTAATACACTACGAATATGCTGGTGCATTTCTTGTGCTTGTTCATTACTAGCAGTTTTGCCTGTACCTATTGCCCATATTGGTTCGTAGGCTATTATAAAGTTAGTTATTTGCTGTGCAGATAAATGAAAAAGGCTTTCTTTTAATTGATTTTCAACAAAGCTGTTTTGTGTGTTAGCTTCTCTTATGCTTAAAGGCTCACCACAACAAAATATAGGGATTAGATTGTTCTGTAAACAAATATTTACTTTTTGAGCCAACATTTCATTAGTCTCATTAAAATATTCTCTTCTTTCGCTATGACCAATAATTACATGGGTAATGCCAATGCTAGTAAGCATATCTACACTGGTTTCTCCTGTATAAGCACCTGATTTTTGTGTATAGCAATTTTGTGCTGCTACAAATACATTTTGCTTTCCTTTTAATTTATTTTGTATAGATAACAAATATGGGAATGGCACACCAAAAATGGCTTGTTGATTTTCGTTTAATGAATGTGGTGTAGCTAATAATTCATCTACTAAAGCTTCTGCTTGTTGAAGCGTTAAATTCATTTTCCAATTGGCTGCTGCTATTTGTTTACGCATTGTATATTAGTTTAGAAAGTTTAGTGGTTTAGGAGTTTAGTTAATGTATAAATTTTTTAAGATTTCTTTTTCGTTTTCTGTTAATGTTTCACCTTTCATTTTTTTCCAATTTTCAATATCGGCAAATGCTTTAGGTAATTCATATCTTTCGCCATCGCAACCCCAACTAAAATGAGGTATAAACTTAGGCGTTAAACCTTCTGCAAATATATTACAACAAGTACCAACTACAGTACCTGTATTAAAAGATGTATTAATAGCACATCTACTATAATCACCCATTAATAATCCAAATTTATTGCCAGCATTTACCTCCTCGTTATCTAGTTTTACAATAACATCACTACCATTATTTTTTACATTGCTATTGCTTGTGCCAGCTCCCAGGTTACACCATTTACCTATAAAACTATCGCCTAAATAACCATGGTGTGCTTTGTTGCTATAATTATTGATAATACTATTTTTAATCTCTCCGCCTACAATACAATGCTTACCAATACTGGTACCGCCATAAATAGTTGCCCCCATTTTAATTACGCTGTTTTCGTCAATAAAAATAGGTCCACGTAAAATAGCACCATCCATTATTTTGCAGCCCTTGGCAATATAAATAGACCCCTCACTTGCATTTAATGTACAGTTTTCTAAAATTGCTCCTTCTTCTACAAAAATGTTGTAGGCATTAATTATTTGACTAGAGTTTTGCAGTTCTACTATTTCTCCAGTCATTTGCTTTGTTGCCACCTCTGCAATTATCCGCTTTGCATTGTTTTTTACAATATCAATGGCATTTTTTTCGGTTATAGCAAAGGGATGATTTTCGCCAAAACTAATGCGTTCGGCAAATGAATAGCAACCCATTAAATAATCACTATCATTGTTAATTAAGCTAGTAAATGGATAAAAATTGGTGTTGCTCATACTCTAAATTACAATATATCTATAAAAAAATCCCCCCGGAAAACCGAAGGGACTTAAAGTATAGCCATGAAAAACAAACTTCAAAGTAAATATAAACTATTTACCTAATTATTTTGCCTTTTTTTCGTAACGTTTTTTGAACTTATCAATTCTACCTGCAGTATCTACCAATACATTTTTACCAGTATAAAAAGGGTGAGAAGTATTAGAAATCTCTAATTTAATTACTGGATATTCGTTACCATCTTCAAAAACTACTGTTTCTTTAGATGGCGCTGTAGAACGGCTTAAAAACTGAGTACCATTACTCATATCTTTAAAAACCACTGTTCTGTAAGTTTCTGGATGAATGCCTTGTTTCATATTATTTATTTGTTTTTATACGGATTTTGCCGTATTTTTTTATTTATAAGTGTGCAAAGATAGGGATTTTAGTACAAAGTTTCAAGTACTTAGTACGAATTACCATGTACTTTGTTCCTAGTTTAGCTCTTCATATTTACATATTGCAAAGCAATTCCCACATTCCAGCCCTTACTAGCTTGTATAACATCTTGTAAATCATCTATTTTTTTGCCTGTAACTCGTATTATATCATCCATAATGGCGGCTTGTACTTTTAAACCGCTATCTTTTATAAGTTTTACTATTTTCTTGGCATCTTCTTGCTTAATACCGTTTTTTACAATCACTTCTTTTTTAGTGATTTTTCCACTTACATATGCCTCTTTGCTTAAATCGTAAATTTCAGCGGCTAATCCCTGCTTCATACTTCTACTAATCATTACATCTACTATTTGGTCAATTTTCATTTCGCTATCTGCCTCAAGGGTTACTTTAAAGTCTTTTTTGTTTAACTCAATAACCACATGGCTGCCTTTAAAATCAAAGCGATTGGTAATTTCTTTACTTACCACATTTATGGCATTATCTAAAGTTTGTAAATCTACTTTGCTGGTTAAATCAAATGATGGCATGGTTGTATTTTTTACAAAAATAGCCTTTTTTTAAACAAGCATAAAGGCAACTTTAATGGTCGTAACTAATAACCCTTGTAACTTTCCACTGGTTTTTTATTTTTTGCCAAACCATTATATTTTTAAATACTCCGCAATCTTCTTTACCATTTTCTATGTGGCAAAATTTATGACTGCAATCTTGAATAGCTCCATAATTTGCTATAGGATATACTTTCATACTACCATGTACTAGCTGCCTATGCATACCTGTGTTTGCATTATTTTTAAATAGTTTAATAAAATTTTGCTTTGTTACAGCATAATTAGATAAGCCACCCTTATCGTGATAAAATTCTAGTGTAGGCGAAAAAAAGCTCATTAGCTTATTTACATCATGTTTGTTAAACGCATCAAACATTAGACTATCCATTCTGCTAATTTCATTAAATAGTTTAGTGTTTTGTGCTTGTAATGTTTGTGTTGCCATTGCCACAAAAATTACAATAGCTAAAAATATTTTTTTCATGATTTGACGTTTATTTAAATACAAACATCGAATGCTTTTACACATTCGATATTTGCTATTTAGAAATTTAGTTTTATTAATTCCCTCCTTTCACTCTATTTTGCTCCTCTCCTGCTCCACCGGTTTTTCTTTTTTGAATACCTTTAATAGGTTTGCCAAAACGGTATGTAAAGCTTATTGTAGCTACTTGGTTATCTTGCCTTTGGGTAAATGTTACTTTAGTATCTTTAAAATCAATATTACCCTTTGGACGCATAGTGTTAAACATATCTCTAACCGATAATTTTAATGTGCCTTTATTTTTCAACACTTGCTTTTGTACTGCACCAGTGGCTTGACCTAATCCTTTAATTTGTATTTGCCCTTCTAAACCTTTAGTTCTGTAAAAGCCTGATAACTCTGCACTCCATCCTTTTTTAAAAGTAAACTGGTTAGTTATATTTACCAAGAAGGTTGAGGCTTCAATATTTACATTTTCATCATTAATAAATCCTTTGTATTGATTGTATCTACCCTCGGTATAAATTTGTGCCATCCACCATTTTTTTACGGGTACTTGAGCACTTACAGCAAGGCTTACATCATTCATTACTCCAAAGTTTGATTTTTTAATTATGATGGCGTTATTTCTTTCATCAAAGGTTTCGCCAAATAAATCTTTACTGCGACTAAGGTTAAGCGTTGTAGTTAAAAATTGTTTGTACGTATGGCTTAATTCAAGTGTATTAGTGTACATAGGTTTTAAAAACGGGTTACCTTCTCCGTAAGTATATTTATCAATATAAAATAAAAACGGGTTCATGTCTTCATAATCTGGTCTATTAATTCTACGCCCAATTGATGCTGCAAATTGATTTTTTTCTGATGGATTGTAACCTACATATACAGTAGGAAATAGATTAGTATAACTTCTTGTAAAGCTTGAATCATCTCTCATTGGATTACCAAATTGCAAACCATCTACATTTGTATTTTCTAAACGTAACCCCGTTTGTACACTCCATTTTTTCCATTCTTTATTTAAGTTTACATACGCTGCATTAATGTTTTCTTTATAGTTAAACTGGTTGGTTCTATTATAATCAACCACTTTAATACCACTTTGTAAAAGATAATATCCTGCATTATTTTTTGTATTTACATAGCTTGACTTTACACCTGTCTCAAATTTCAATCCTTTTTTAATGGTTTTGCTAAAATCAATTTTGGCAGAGTATATATTAATATCTGAGGGTAACTCTCCTACACTTTCATCAAAACCTTGTTTTAGCCAAGATGGTGTGTAGCTTTGATTTAAAAAATATTGATCTTTATTGGCATCGTATTTTACATAATCAACATCGGCTGTAAGTTCTGTACCAGTTGAGTCAAAAATGTGGCGAAAATTTGCATTTAAACCTAAGTTTTTCCATGTACTATTTTCAGTATTATTTGCAGTAACAATTGAATCTAAAATACCTGTGCCACTTTTTAAATTACTTACATTATATAATTTTTCTTTACGAGGAGCTGTGGATGCTGTAGCTACAAGGCCTATGGTTGTTTTTTGGGTAAGATAAAAATCGGCACCGATTTTTGCATTGTAATAACTATTTCTTCTATTCTCTCTAGACTCTTGCTCAAAAATGGCTCTAGTAGATTTATCTGTGTTTAAAAATCTTCTTGCTATATCAATATTTTGAAAATTTTCTCTGTAAGATGCTCCAAAATTGCTAAACATATTTACTTTACCTGCTTTATAGTTAAGGCTCAAGCTATTATTAGTTTTTGGGTAAAAGCCTTGCCCATAGGCTGTTGACACATTACCGTTAAATCCTTTTTGCTTGTTCTTTTTTGTTTTTATATTAATGATACCACTACGACCAGCAGCATCGTACTTTGCAGATGGGTTAGTCATAATTTCAATTTGATCTAATCCATTGCTTGGCATATTGCGTAGCATGGTACTTACTTCTTGTGCAGATAAATAAGTAGGTTTACCATCAATAAAAATTTGTACACCTTGCTTTCCTTTTAAACTAATGTTACCATCTTTATCAACCGTAACACCAGGCGATTTTTCAAGCACTTCCAAAGCTGTAGTACCTGTGTTGCTAATCATAGCATCTACATTTACTATTGTTTTATCTGCCTTACGCTCTACAAATTGTTTTTTAGATGTAACAGTAACTTCTTTTAAATTTTGGCTGGCTTGTACTAATTGTAATGTACCTATTTGCTGGTTTTGGGTAGAGGCATTAATAGCTATTGAATTGCTATATGTTTTACCATGCCCAACCGATGTGGCCAATACCAAATAACTTCCTTCCTTAACATTTTCAAAGGCAAAATTGCCATCCTTATCGGCAACAGCTACCTTTACAAGGCTGCTATCTTTTGCTTTCAATAACGATACAGTGGCTGCATCAATTACTTTTTGAATACCTCCATCCTTAATGTTTCCTGTAATTTTTCCACCGCTGGTAGATTGTGCTTGGCTAGTTAAGGCAATGCCCACTAAAGCCAAAAGGCTTAATAAATTTTTCATGACTATACTTTTTTGTTTTGGTGCCCTGTGGCTGCAGGGCTGCTATACTTTAATAATTGTAATAATATACTTTAATTACTACTTCACAAAAGTAGGTACTTTGTTTTACATAGTACATGGCAATAGAATGAACGGTAAAATACAGGGATGAGTGGTAGAAATGAGAAAAATTACAAAAAACTACTCCTTATTCTTGATTCGGTTAGTGTTGTAAGCCCAGATACAAGTGATCAGGCCTGCAATTATTAAACAAATAGCAATTATCTGTGCTTGCGATAAACTAATTTTTTCGCTACCGTAATGTTCGTTAACTCTTATTTTTTCTACTAAAAATCGTTCAACACCATTAAGCACTAAGTAAATACCAAACATTACCCCTGCAATTTTTATTTTTTTGCGTATTGCCCATAAAAACAAAAAGAAGAGTGTACACAATGCTGTTTCGTAAAATGGTGTGGGAAAAACGGGTTGAGGTAATATTCTGTTATGCACATCTGTATCACCTGCTATTTTAATACCATCTGCATTTACGTTTTTGGGGTAACTGTAAGCCACCATCCAATTAGGTATAAAGCTTGGTGCTTTTATATGTAAGCTAGGTACTTTGTCAAGGCTTTCGGCTGTTCTACCATTATATCTATTGGTGTCTGGTATTTTACCATCCACAAAATATGCAGTGTTGGCTTGTAATACTTTTTCGTATTCGCCAGGTTGTGCTAAACGTACTTTTTGCGTAGTGTAATCGTTAACGTAAGCATTGTTATAAACACCCCAATCACCATCGCCAGCTACTTGGCAACCAATTCTTCCAATAGCATAAGCTATCATTAAAGCAGGTGCAGCAGCATCTACCAAATGTGTTAATTTTATTCCCTTTTTATACGCATACCAGCAAATGGCAATAGCTGCTAATATTAAGCCGCCGTAAAACGTAAGCCCACTGCCACTAAAAATAGTACGGATTGGGTCTTCAATAAGGCTATCAATATTTTCTAAAATATCAAACAACTTAGCTCCTAAAATACCAAATATTAAACCCAGCACTACAATATCTCCTACTCTATCGTGTGGCCAAATACGTACAGTTCTTTTTTCTGGTTTAGTTAACTTTTGCTGGTTAGCTTCTCTCCATTTTAAGCCCATTAACAAAGCCCCAATTAAAAGCCCACCAAAAATATTTCCGCTACGGCTAAAAATATAATCTTGTGCATTTATATCTGCCGCCTTGCTAAATAATAAGCCAATAATTTTATAGCCAAAAACAAAACCCACCACTCCATTTAAAATTAAATCTTGCATACTAGCAGGCTTACCCACTATAATCATCTCTTCTCTTGCTGCTAACAACCCAGCTTTTTCTTTCCGTTGTAATTCTTTACTAATTACCCATGCCGCTGCAGCAAAGCTTAGTGCCACCATTAAACCAAATGTGTTTAAAAATTCAAGAGCATGCCACTCCACACCAAACCAGTCTTTAAATACGTAATATAAATTGGGATACATTTTTTATCTGCGATTTTTTGATTTAAGATTTATTGATTTTACTATTGTGCAAGATAATTAACTAATAGCAAAGCAAAAGTATATAAAGTGAAGCTAGCACATAAATGAAAAACTAAGTGAAGCTAAGGCAATGAATTATTTCTTTGTTGTATTTGTGCCTTTGTGGGAATTCTATAAAAAAAATCCCGATGCTAAAGCAAAGGGATTTACTTACTAACCTAAAATTAAAAACAAAAAATTAGTTGCAATGTTGATCAAATGCACCCATTAAATTTTCTGCAATCATTTGTGCACTTCTACCTTCAATATTATGACGTTCAATAAAATGAACTAACTCTCCATTTTTAAACAACGCAATAGACGGTGACGATGGTGGATAAGGCAATAAATGCTCTCTTAATTTTTTTACAGCATCTACATCAAAACCAGCAAAGCTAGTTGCTAATTGTGTAGGCTTTGTAGCACTATTTTGTACCGCCATTAATACACCTGGCCTAGCTGTACCGGCACTACAACCACATACTGAGTTTATTACTACTAAAGTGGTTCCTTCTTTTGCTAATTTTTCTTCTACATCAGCTGGGGTTAACATTTCAGCAAAGCCATTTTCTGTTAACTCTTCTTTCATTGGTATTACAATTTCTGCTGGATACATATTTGCTTGAATTTTTTATGAAATGCAAAATTAGGTTGTTTAAATTTTAGATAAAAGCCGTTTTTAATTTATTTCCACTTTAGTAAATAAGTCATTTTGACGCTTTAAAATCATTAATGCAGTCATTTTGTCTTGCAATTTTAGCAAATTTTGAAATTTAGGCACAAAAAAAGCGATGGAATGCCATTTGCAATACACCTTTCAAATAATTAAAAACAAACAAAAATTTATAACCATGACATTAGTAAAAACACACAGCCCATTTGCAAAATCATTTGATGGCTTAATGAATGAAATTTTTAATGAATTGCCAACAAGTTTTGGTAAAGCTTTAAGGGAAGATGTATTGCATTTTCCGCCTGTAAACATAATTGAAAATGCTGGTGGATACGATGTAAAATTATCGGCACCAGGTTTTGAAAAAGGCGATTTTAGTATTAAACTAGATGCAAACATTTTAACTATTAGTGCTGAAAAGAAAGAAGAAAGCACTGAAACAACCGAGAAAACAATTAGAAAAGAGTTTAGCTTAAAATCTTTTAAACGCAGTTTTACAGTTGATGAAAAAATTGATGCAACAAACATTGCTGCTAAGTACGAAAACGGAATTTTAGCCGTAAAACTTCCTAAAAAAGAAGAAGTGAAAACTGTAGCTAAAGAAATTACAATAGCATAATTTAAGAATTTCTATATACATACAGTTGGTTTTAAAAAATCCCCTTTAGTCTTAAAGGGGATTAATTATTTTATCAACTATTTACATTTTGATGCAGGCGTTCTTGTATCAATTATGTATTGAATTTTCCATTCGCCATTTAGCTTTATAAGCTGAAAAGAGTTTACCCCACAACTATAAAATTTACCGTTAAAGTAAAGTTTAAAAGGTGTCCACACGGCGGCCATATTGCCATCTATTTTTATACTTTCAAATACCACTTGCTCATCGGCAGCACCTTTGGGTATGCTAGCAATAGCTTTACAAAAATCGCTAACAGTCTCTTTAGTTAAACCAATTTTACCATCTTTTTGTCGCATAAAAGTTTGCAGTATAGCTCCATCAGCAAAGCATTCTTTTACCATATTAGTATCACTTTGTTTCATTGCTACAAAGGTTTTATTAATTACTGCTTTAATAGAATCTTCGGCTGTTTGTGCATTTGCAGAAAAAGTAATTGCTGTTAAAAGAAAGATAAATACAACTTTATTAAACTTGTTTAACATTTTTTGGTCTTTTTATTGAGCAATAAAAGTATAAACCATAAAGTATGCCGCCAATAAAATTACATAAATGGTATTTAGCTATTGCCATAGTTACTACAATAATTGTTGGTTGTAGTAATAAAAACATATCGCAAAAAACAATAGAAAAAGAAGCCATTGAAATACCCGAAGATTATACGCCTCCGCAAGTAATAACTGTACCTACTGATAAAGAAAAAGCAAATAGTGAGGGAGAGATATATTACGACAATGAATATGGTTATAGATATTGGAAAAAAAGCGACGGAAAGTTTTACTTGTTTAAAAAGATAAATTAATTGATTTTGCTACGCAAAAAGGTTTAGCCACAGATTACACAAATTGAACACAGATATTTAGTATTGATTACCCCTGATTAAACAAATACAGAATTTTATTTGTGAAAATCTGTGTAATCTGTGGCAAAAATTTATTCCGAAGAAATATTCTTCTCCAACACCATAAACTCCAGTTTTGTTAACTGTTTTCCTGTTTCTTCATTTTCAATAAAAGGCTCTGTTTTGCCAGTATCTACATAGCCATGCCTTTTATACCAACTTATTAATTCGGTACGGTGTGTAATAACCGTCATATAAATAGTTGAACAATTTTGTTGTAAAGCATATTCATCTGCGGCAGCAAGCAACTGTTTACCAATGCCAGCATTTTGTAATAAAGGCGATACACTTAACATACCTAAATAAATTTTAGCATCATGTTGCTGTAAGTTTACACAACCTACTATTACATTATTTTCATCTGTAAATTTTAGTATAACACTCTTTGGCTGTAGCATTACTTTTTGCAAACTTTCTTTGCTTGTACGTACTTCGCCAGCAATTAAATCGGCTTCATGCGTCCATCCTTGTTTTGAAGTTTCACCACGGTAAGCACTATTAAGCAAAGCTGTTATAGCTTCTACATTTTGTAAGGTTGCAATGGTAATATTTGGGTTTGAAAAATTCATCTTACATATACCCCAATATTTTAAGCATACTTTGGCTAGTTTGCTCTTTAGCATATACCCAATCTACTAGCTTGCCAGTTTTAGGGTCTTTTTCAATAATAATATGTTTGGGAGAGGGTATTAAACAATGTTTTATACCGCCATAACCACTTATTTGATCTTGATAAGCACCGGTATGAAAAAAGCCTACATACAAAGGTTCTTTGTTGTTGGCTTCGTTATCTTTTTCTGTTGATTTTATTTTTGGCAAAAACACTTCGTTAATATGCTCCTCACTATCATAATAATCATGCCCATCGCAAGTAATACCACCAAGTACTACCCTTTGATATTCGTTTTCCCATTTGTTTATAGGTAGCATTAAAAAGCGTTCGCCAATTCCCCAAGTATCGGGTAAAGTGGTAATAAACGATGAGTCAATCATGTACCAAGTTTCTCTATCGTTTTGCATTTTTTCGCCAATTACACTGTAAATATGTGCCATGCTTTCACCTACAGTAAAGCTGCCAAACTCAGTATAAATATTGGGTACAGGTACTTTAGCTTTTTTGCAAGCTTTTTTAATATTGCCTACAATTTCGTTTATCATAAATTGATAATCGTATTCAAAACCTAAAGAGTGCTTTATAGGAAAACCACCGCCAATATTAATAGAATCTAACTCGGGGCAAATCTTTTTTAATTGGCAATACAGCGTAATGCTTTTTTGCAATTCACTCCAGTAATACACATCATCTTTTATTCCTTTATTTAAAAAGATGTGTAGCATCTTTAATTGGAATTTTTCCTCGTTACCTTCTATTTCATCTACATAAAAACCCAATACATCTTTTGCTTTAATGCCTAACCTACTGGTATAAAAAGGAAAAGAAGGTTCTTCTTCAGCAGCTATTCTAATACCCAATTGAAAAGGCTTACCAGTTTTTATTCCACGTTTATACATTTGTAATTCCTCCATATTATCTAACACAGGAATTACGTTTTTAAAGCCGTCATTCATTAATTTAATAATACGGCTGGTATAGCTTTTTTGCTTAAAGCCATTGCATACAATATTAATGTCTTTAGTAATTTTTCTTTTTTTATACAACGCATTAATTATATCAATATCATAGGCAAAAGAAGTTTCTAAATGTATGTCATGCTTTAAGGTTTCTTCAACCACAAAACTAAAGTGTGAGCTTTTGGTACAATAGCAGTAATTATATTTTCCTTCGTATTTATGCTTTTTTATAGCATTAGCAAATAATGCTTTTGCTTTATTTATTTGCATACCAATTTTTGGTAAATACGAAATTTTTAAAGGCGTACCATACTTATCTATTAAAGATTTTACATCCAAATTATTGTACTGCAAATAATTGTCTTTTACTTTAAAATCTTCTTGCGGAAAATTAAATGTTTGCTGTACAAGACCATGGTAAGTATTATTCATGTAAAACTAAATTAAGCTGCTTATAAAATTTTTACAAATGTAATTGAATGCTACAAATATTTTATAAAAGTTATGTACAGAGCCAATAAAAAAGGCTACAAAAAATTGCAGCCTTTTCTCTATTATTTTTTTTGACTCTTATTTTACAGAATCAATTAATTTTTTGAAAGTTTCTGGTTCGTTCATTGCTAAATCAGCTAATACTTTACGATTTAAGTCGATATTTTTTGTAGCTAACTTATGAATGAATTCGCTGTAAGTGATACCCTCTGCTCTTACGGCTGCATTAATACGGGCAATCCATAAAGTGCGGTAATCTCTTTTCTTAATTTTACGGCCAACGTAACTATAGGTCATCCCTTTTTCCATTACGTTTTTGGCAACTGTATATACATTTTTACGTTTACCGTAAAAGCCTTTTGCTTTTTTTAATACTCTTTTTCTTCTTGCTCTTGATGCTACTGCATTTTTTGAACGTGGCATTTCTTATAAATTTAGAAATTTTTAAAATTTGTTAACTCCCTTTTAGGGAAAAGGATAGGTTTACTTTAAACCTAATAAACGTCTTACAAAGTGCATATTGCTATCTGCAACTACACCATCTTTACGCATATTACGTTTGCGTTTAGTTGATTTTTTTGTAAGAATGTGACGTTTGAAAGCTTTTTGGTGTGTAATTTTACCTGTACCGGTAACTTTAAAGCGCTTTTTAGCACTGCTGTTGGTTTTAACCTTTGGCATTATATAACTTGTTTTTAGTTACTCCCTGCTGGCGGCTTCTAAAGGAAGATGCACTTTTTGAGCCATGTGGGAAATGTTTAAAAAAGAGAACTATCTTTTTTGGGGTGCAAAGGTAGGTGATTTTTATAATATTACACTGAAATTTTAACACAAAATAATGTATTACAAATTAATTTATTATTATTAATTTTATGAACCATTGATAATAAAATATAACTAAATGAAAACTAACAAATTAATACTTGTACTATTGCTGTTCGTAAGCTTTGCTATGGTTGGTTGCAAAAAAGATTTTGAAAGCAAATATGATTTTAAATATAAAAAAAATGGCACTTGGATTACCTACAATGGTCTTACTAATGCACTTGGAGAAATTACCCCAAATTCAACAAATCCATCAACGATGGATTTAAATATTAATGGTAACTCAGAAGATAATACAGAAGTGATTAATTTTTTAATTTTAACTAATACATCAACTGCAAATATTGGTAGCTATAATACAAACAATTCAAGTAACCTTTATTACACTTACATCTCCTATATCAAAACGGTAGGGTCCAATTTAAACAGTTACGAAGTAGATGATGCACCAGGTAGGGCTCCTTCATACTACACTATTAATATTACTTCTATAACAGCTGATGAAATCAAAGGTAATTTTACAGGAAATTATCTGTTTGAAGCATCAGGCATTGCAGGTAATGATATTGTAGAAATTACAGAAGGTGAGTTTAATGTTAAAAGAGTTCAATAAATAATTTACATGGGAATTAATTAGGTAATTTATATGTCAATAAATTAGCTACTCACCCATTCCACCATCTACATCGCCAGTTTTGCTACTGTCTTCAAGCATTTGCTGAATATTTTGTATTTCTAAAGGGGTAAAGTAACGCCATTTGCCAGGTGCTAAGTTGTTGAGTGTAAAATTCATTATACGTATGCGTTTTAAGGCGGTTACCCTGTACCCCAATGCCTCACACATACGACGTATTTGGCGGTTAAGCCCTTGTACTAGTATTATTTTAAATCTATTATCGGCTTCTTGCTTTACAAAACAGGGCTTGGTGGTAGTGCCTAAAATTTTTACTCCATTACGCATTTTAGTAATAAAATCTTGCGTTATGGCTTTATCTACCATAACTACATATTCTTTTTCATGATTATTACCAGCCCTTAAAATTTTATTTACAATATCACCGTCGTTGGTTAAAAAAATTAAGCCTTCGCTAAGTTTATCTAACCTACCAATAGGAAAAATGCGTTGTTTATGATTAATAAAATCAACAATATTGGTTTTATCGGTTTTTTCGGTGGTACAAGTAATACCTTTAGGCTTATTTAAGGCAATGTAAATGGCTTGACTGCTTTGCTTGGCTTTTACTTTTTGTCCATCTACCCTTACATCATCGCCTAGTTTTACCCTATTGCCTTTAACCGCATCTTGCCCATTAATAGTTACTCGGCATTGCTCAATATACTTATCAGCCTCTCTACGGCTGCAAAAACCACTATCGCTTATGTATTTGTTTAAACTTATCTCCATTTACTAGGGCAAAAGTAGGGTATGCTATCTAAATATTACCAATAATAAATTACCCAATTGTGGTATTGTTTTCTTTTTAAAATAAGTATATTTTTACGTTAAAACATAAAGAAATGAAACAATTATTAGTGGTATTTACGCTATTGCTTTGTTGCAAATTTTCTGCTGCACAATTTGGTATTTTGGAAAGAGCTAAACAAAGTGCAAAAAATAAAGTAAATAATAAAATTGATGAAAAAGTAAATAAGGGTATTGATAAAGCCGTTGATGGTGCAGATAACGAAGTGAGTGGTAAAAATAAAAAATCGAGTGGTGGTAATACCAGTAAAGGACAAAACGGGCAAGATGATGTAATAAACGGCCAAGATGGGGGAAGTAAGAGTAACTCCAAAACTAGTAGTGGATTTAAAGCTTACAGTAAATTTGATTTTGTACCTGGCGAAAAATTAGTAGCCGCAGAAGATTTTAGTCAAGATGCTATTGGCGATTTTCCTGATAAATGGAATACTAATGGCAGTGGCGAAATAGTTACAGTAAATAGTGCTACTGGTAAATTTTTAATGACAAGAAAAGAAATAGTTTTTTACCCAGAATGGATAAAAAATTTACCTGATAATTTTACACTTGAATTTGATTTATTATGTACCGAAAAATTTAGTTACTATAGTGGTGGTTTTTTAGTAGGCTTTTCTACAGCGGCTAATGTTGGAAAAGATTTTAGAAAATTTGCTCGTTTTGGCGAAGGTAGAGTGGAAAATGGTGGCGGTTTTGAAGTGGGCTTTCATCCACAAAATGCAGGTGGGGCACAAGGTACTACATCATTTTACTCTTCAATGGATGGTAAAGAAGTTCTGCGTAATGAGGCCGATCAAGATTTATTTAGTGAGCCTAACAAAACAATGGTACACATTTCTATTTGGCGACAAAAAGGAAGAGTAAGAGCATATATGAATGATAAAAAAGTATGGGATTTACCTAAAGGAGTTTCGGATGGCTTAAAATTAAACGCTCTATATTTTAGGAATAATGGTGCTACCGATGATAATGATGCCTATTATGTAGGTAACATACGATTAGCTGTAGGTGCACCTGATACTCGTAATAAATTAATTACCGAAGGTAAATTTGTAACCCATGGTATTTTGTTTGATGTAAATAGCGATAAAATAAAACCAGAGAGCTATGGTGCTGTAAAAGATATTGCCAATGTACTAAACGAAAACGCCGATGTAAAAGTTAAAATTATTGGGCATACCGATAGTGATGGCGATGACAAAGCTAATTTAGATTTATCTAAACGCAGAGCAGAAGCTGTAAAAGCTATGCTAAGCAAAGAGTTTAGCGTAAGTACAGATAGAATGCAAACCGATGGTAAAGGCGAAG
Organism: Ferruginibacter sp.; assembly: GCA_017988335.1. Lineage (GTDB taxonomy): Bacteria > Bacteroidota > Bacteroidia > Chitinophagales > Chitinophagaceae > Ferruginibacter. The sequence goes on along the minus strand of JAGNRZ010000034.1, from coordinate 2,800 downwards.
CTTCTCCTATTGATAATAACACTACTCCTGTTGGTAAAGCTAATAATAGAAGGGTTGAGTTTGTGAAAATGTAATTTTATATGTATTTTAAAAAGTAACAAAAGCCTCAGTTATTTGAGGCTTTTGTTGTAAGTAGTGGAAATGTGTTATTTTATTTACTTTTACTTTATTCGTTTTTATTATGCACAACCTCATTAGAGTGATTACAAATTTTGAGATTTAAACAAAAAATGAAATTTAGGCGACCTAACCAAGGCAAAACTTGTAAATTTATACTATGAAACAGAATTTGACAATAAAGAATGTCATAATTGAAGCAAAGACATTTTGTATTGCTCAATCAAAGACACCAAACAAAGAACTTTATGGAGTAACTGATGGTAAAGCTGTTGGAACTCATATTGAACATAAATTTCAGCAACATCTTGCTGACAAATACGAACTTAAAATTGGTTCATCTGCAAAAGGCATTGATTTACCTTCGGTAGATATTGATATAAAAGTCACTTCAATCAAACAGCCTCAATCTTCTTGCCCATTTAAAGACGCTAAACAAAAAATATTTGGACTTGGTTATCATTTACTTGTGTTTGTATATGACAAAGTTGATGACCCAAAAAGCAAAACAGCTAATCTAAATTTTGCAAGTTGTTCATTAGTTTCAAAAGAAAGAACTGCTGATTATACAACGACATTTAGGCTTCGTGAAATGGTTAAAGATAAAGCTAATATTGAAGATATTATCGCTTATCTAAATGACAAAAATATTCCAGCCGATGAAATTACTTTACAACAATTGGCAGAACAAATTCTTAAAACACCACCCGAACAAGGTTATTTGACAATTTCTAATGCTTTACAATGGAGATTACAATATCAAAGAATTGTAACGCTTTCAGAAAATGTTACAGGAATTAATAAAATCATTGATAAAATGAAACCTTGATGAAAATATTTGAAGCAAATATAACTTACCAAGTTTCAGATTATTTAAATGAAAATCTGAAAAAGATTACATCTTTTGAAATTGCTAATCAAAAGATGTATGATGCCTTCGGCATCATACATCTTTTTGATAATAATAACGAATTGGAAATTTTAAAAGAAACAATTTCTATTTCTAACAACATTGTTTCTGAACCTGATAGAGCCGAATACGGAGATTTTCAAACCAATGAAGATTTAGCTAAAAAGGTTACTTTATTTTTAGATAGCAAAACTGTTAACCCACAAATTATCATTGAACCAACTTGTGGAAAAGGTAATTTTATTATTGCTTCTTTATCCACTTTTCCAACTATTGAATATGTGTTTGGCATTGAAATTTATAAGCCTTATGTATGGGAAACGAAGTTTAATATAATAGAATTTTTCTTAAATAATCCACAAGACAAAAAACCACAAATTTCTATAATACATTGCGATGTTTTTGATTATGATTTTAAAGGTTTAGCAAAACAATATTCTGAAAAAGAATTGTTGATTATTGGAAATCCACCTTGGGTTACAAATTCAAAATTAGGCAGTCTAAATTCATCTAATCTTCCAAAGAAATCAAATTTTAAAAATCATAGTGGATTAGATGCAATGACAGGGAAAGGCAATTTTGATATTGCAGAATTTATTACTTTAAAAATGCTTGACCTTTTTCAAAACACAAAAGGGAATTTACTTTTATTAGTAAAAAATTCAGTTATCAAAAATATTGTTTCAGACCAAGCAAAAAATAAATATTACATTTCTAATATTGAGAAACATTGTATTGATAGCAAAAAGGAATTTAATGTTTCGGTTGAAGCATCACTTTTATATTGCAAACTGAAATCAAACTCTGAAAACTTTTGTACTGAATTCAATTTTTATAAAAATCAAAATCCTACATTTAAATTTGGTTGGTTAGACGATAAATTTGTGTCAAATATTGACACTTATTTTCATACAAAAAACATAGATGGTGAAAGCCCTTTTATATGGCGACAAGGTTTAAAACACGACTGTTCAAGTATAATGGAATTAGACAAAGTGAATGGACATTTTATAAATGGGCTAAATGAAGAAATAAAATTAGAAGACGGATTAGTTTATGGACTTTTAAAAAGTTCAGACTTAAAAAATACAGTAATTAATCAAACAAGGAAATTTACTATTGTAACTCAAAAAAAAGTTGGACAAGAAACAAAATATATAAGAAATGAATTTCCAAAAACATTCCAATATTTGACAGCCCATCAAGATAGTTTTACTGCAAGAAAGTCAAGTATTTACAACAACAAACCAGCGTTTTCAATTTTTGGAATAGGCGACTATTCTTTCAAGCCTTATAAAGTTGCGATATCAGGACTTTACAAAACTTTTCATTTTACTTTAATTTTACCACAAAATGAAAAACCTGTAATGCTTGATGATACTTGTTATTTAATTGGGTTTGATAAAATCGAATTTGCAGTATATTCTTTAATTCTTCTCAACTCGGAAACGACAGTACAATTTTTACAGTCCGTAACTTTTTCTGATGCTAAAAGAACTTTTACAAAAGATGTTTTAATGCGTATTGATTTATTAGAATTGGCAACCACAATTGACAGAAATTATTTAGAAATAGAACTACAAAGACTTAATGAAATGTATAATTTCAGTTTGACACTTAGTTTGTGGGAAAGCTTTATAGAAGAAATGACCCCAGTAAACAAAGGACAAATTGAGTTATTTGCTTAGACCAAAAAGGACATACGCCTAATATCATTTTTACACAAGTAGATATGATTGAATAAATTAAATTTTTTATATTTCGTCGTTATGT
>JAGNRZ010000033.1 GCA_017988335.1 Ferruginibacter sp. | reverse complement strand
AGGCTATACAACCCCTACTCCTATTCAGCAACAAGCCATACCAATTGTATTGCAACAAAAAGACTTACTAGGTTGTGCTCAAACGGGTACTGGTAAAACAGCGGCATTTGCCATACCTATTTTACAATTATTATTTACCGAAAAATCGCATAGCAATGGTATAAAAGTATTGATACTTACGCCTACTAGAGAGCTAGCTATTCAAATAAACGAAAGTTTTGAAGCGTATGGCAAATACACAAAAATTAGCCATGCTGTAATATTTGGCGGTGTAAGCCAAGTACCACAGGTAAGTATGCTAAAACGTGGTGTAGATGTATTGATTGCTACGCCTGGCCGTTTACTTGATTTAATAAACCAAGGGTATATATCGCTACGTCAATTACAAATATTTGTGTTAGACGAAGCTGATAGAATGCTTGACATGGGTTTTATACATGATGTAAAACGAGTGATAACTAAACTACCTGCCAAAAGGCAAACACTTTTTTTTAGTGCTACTATGCCACCCGAAATTCAAAAGCTGGCCGATGTATTGCTTTACAAACCTAGCAAGGTAGAAGTAACACCAGTATCATCAACCGTAGAAGCTATTGAACAAAGTTTGTACTATGTAGGTAAGGCTGATAAAAATAAATTGTTGCTTCATTTATTAGAAGATAAAGATATAAAAACAGCATTAGTTTTTACTCGTACAAAACATGGTGCTGATAAAGTAGTAAAAGTATTGCATGCACATAGTATTACTGCTGCGGCTATACATGGCAATAAATCGCAAAATGCTAGGCAAAATGCTTTAAGCAATTTTAAAAATGGTACTATTAAAGTTTTAGTGGCTACCGATATTGCTGCCCGTGGTATTGATATTGATGAGCTTAGCCATGTAATAAATTTTGAATTACCCGAAGTACCAGAAACATACGTACACCGTATAGGCCGTACCGGTAGAGCTGGTAATACAGGTATTGCCATTTCGTTTTGCGATATAGATGAAAAAACAGAACTAAGAGATATTCAAAAAGTAATTGGCAAGGTAATACCTGTAGAAGGCAATAACCCTTTTCCGTTGGCAGCAGATGCTAAGCCATCGCCACCTGCAACCAAGCAACAACAAAAGCCACATTTTAAACGAGGCGGTAATGTACAAGGTGGGGCAAAGAGGAATGAAGGGAGGAGAAGTTGGAGGTAATGCTTAAAACAAATTGCTTTTATAAAAAATAAAAACCCCTACAATAATACTATTAAGGGGTTTTTTTGTTCAAGCAATGTAGCATAAACCTACATAAGTGGACTATTGGAATTAAAATAAATAAATTCAGTTTTGCATCTTCTACTTTATTACTAATTTTTTAACTTCTGTTTTTTCATTTCCATTTATAATAACAGCGTAGATGCCCTGCGGCAACTCTTTTACACTTAATTTTATTAGCTGATTGCCTGCATTTATTTTAACTGCTTTTACTACTTGCCCCAATTGATTGATAATTTGTAAATGCATATTGTTTGCCGCAGCTTCGGTTAAAGTAATATTAACATAGGATATTGCAGGATTGGGATATAATTGGAATTGTTGTATATCAACATTAGCTTTTGCTACTACCCTTATGGCACTTAGTTTAAAACTACCGTCGGCATTAATCATTTTTAATCGATAGTATAACATACCCTTTGACACATTAACATCGATAAATTGGTAATTACGTAAACTTGTACTGGTACCAGCTGCCTGTACTTGCCCTATCTTAGTAAAACTAATACCGTCAGAGCTACGTTCAATATCAAAGCTACTGCTACTTTGCTCAGACTGCGTTGTCCAACTTAGTAATACATTTGTTCCTTGGCGTTTAGCTGTTATTTCTACTCCATTAATTGCTAATGGACCATTAATTGTTGTAAATAATTGTGTAGCACTAAACCCAGAAGAACCGCTACCACCTACCGATTCACAAGCATAATTGTATAGAGTGTTAGGCGTAAGACCTGCTGGAACTACAATTGAAGGAGTACTAACAGAGGCTATCGTCCATTCAGTTTCAGATGCTTTTTTGTATCTAAGTCTATATGAAACGGCGTTGATATCTGGTGTCCAAGAAAAATCGGCACTAGAGGTTGTAATGTTAAATGCATTTAAATTAGTTGGTACAGGAGGTGGTGTGGTGCTATTATCGCTAATTAAAAAAGTGTAATCTTCTGTTTCACCTCTTGCATAAACACCGCAAGGTGTTGGTGGACTATCGTGGCTCATAACCACTCTCATTCTTGTTGGGCCTAATAATGCAGAAGAAGGAACTGTAAAATTAAAAGCAATAAGACCCGTAAAGTCGGAATAAAGAGCTACTACATCTTCGCCAGCATCCGTAAAATCATTGTCATGATTGTAATCAATCCATATACTGTAATACTCATATTCAGGATAAGGTACTAAGCCAGACAAATAGCCTTGAATTAGTTGCCCTCTTGTAGCAATAACATTTACATTAGTAAAATCTCCATAACCATTATCGCTACCCGAATTATGTATTACACCTCCTTGTATCCAAAGTTGACTCAAATATTCTTGTGCTTGGCTTTGGCCAACAGAAGTACAAATAGCTGTTCCTGTAGTTGTAAATGATTGAGTAGCTGTATAACCAGATGGCCCACTATTACAAACTGCTTCAACAGCATAATTATATGATGTGCCTGCGGAAAGTCCATAAATATTAATGGAAGTGGTATTACATGAAACAACTGTCCATGTACTAGATGATGTGGTTTTATATTTTAAATGGTACAGCGTTGCCCCAGATACAGGTGCCCAAGAAAAAGTTGCATGTGCATTAGCTACATTGGCAACATTTAAACCAGTGGGAGTGCCACAAGTTCCTGAACCAGTATGATCCATAAAATGAAAAACCGTCATGGCTGTACCACTTAAAACATACAAACTATTATCGCTAGCTAATGTACAGGCATACCCCCATCCGCTATAAATATTGGTTGAATCAATCCATTTTCGTGACCCTGTATTGTCATATTTTACAGTAATCATCCGCAAATATTGTGATCCAAACTGAGTAAACATTGGCCCACCTTTTCCTGTAACAAAAACATCACCATTTGCTTTAGCTGCAATATAATAAGGTGCTTCATCATTGCCCGATGTTTCATTATACCTGGTATTCCAGAGCATATTACCATCAGTGTCTAGTTGCAATGTCATCCAATCAAAATAAGATGCCCCAATAGTTGCGTCGGCTATTATACTTAATTTGCCAGCCACTAACGTAAATCTCGTTGGTAGTTCAGTTCCACCAAAATCAAAATCTTTTTTCCATAATTGAGTGCCTGATGTGTTAAATTTATAAACCTCAATATCCATTTGGCTTGTTGGAGTAACTTGGTTAAAATAGCCCGTAAGTAAATACACATTACCTGTTTCATCTATTTCTACATCCCTTCCACCTCTGCCTTGTACTCCATTACTCCATAAAAAAGTACCTGTTGTATCCCAAGCTGTTACTACAGCTATATTAACATTACCACCAGAGGCACATAATAAAACTTTATTACCTTTTATACGCATAGAGTTAAAATATGCTGGTGCATTTACATCGCTATTTTGAGTAAACAGTATATTGCCATTTGTATCAAATTTTATAAGGGCAAATCCTGGAGATACCCCAACACCACATGCCCCAACATACAAATTGCCGTTAACGTCAACTTCACACCTTAAGCTCATACCTGCCAAATAATTTACAGGTGTAACAACTTGTTTCCACAATTGCACACCATCTGGACTGTATTTTAAAACGACAACAGCATTGGGAGTACTAGCACCTGCATATCTGTACCCTGCTACAAAAACATTGTTATTGTTATCTGTAGTTACCCACAACGGCCTTTCATAATTACTTGCTATACCTGATGTAGATATTGCCTCCCATTGCAATACTCCAAACTTATTGTACTTACGAGTAAATATGTTATTGCTAGTCCAATAGCCAGTAGCAATTGCATTATCTTGGTTATCTCTAGTCATCATAACTCCAGTTTTTTGATAAGTTTCTGCTGGCTTTATCCAATCGGTAGAGAATTGTGCAAATGATTTTGACAATAAAAGCATCACAAAGAATGATATTGAATATAACTTTTTCATAATTTTTTATAATTTGATATAATCCAAAAAAATGTTAGTTGTTATTAACTTAATATACATAACACATGTAAAACAAACTACACAAACTTTTATTAATAGCTTGTATAATTGTAATAGATTATGCTACGGAAACAATAATTATTTTATCAAAAGAAAATATTTTCTGTTACTAAAATCATCTCTTCATTAGTGTACGCCAATTGGTTTAATGTAATCAAAAAATATTTTTTTAGTAAAACAATTTGTTGCCTATGAATATTTAGGAGGGTGCCAAACGGGTATATTAAAGTTATCTTCTATCAAAATATTCTTTCCAAAAAATAAAACTTCCTTATTTACATGTATTGATATTAAATCTAAAAATTGTGTATGCCTGTATGGAATAGATAAAATGGTGCAAGTTGAAAAAGGCAATTCATCTGACTTAAAAGGGAGTTGCTTATCCTGAGCATTATCTTTATCATTTACATCGTCGGTGATATAATGCATTATGAGAAATTGAAAAACATTAACTGTTCTATCGTTATTATTTGTTACATAAAAATGTTGTACTAGCCTACCTGTTTTTAATAACTCATTCAACCCATTTGTAGATAGCATATAACTGAGCAACAGTAATATAGTCGTTATCTTTCTCACAGCATGAAGAATTTAAATTAAGTATAACATTATCTATTTTTTAACAAAAACTATACCACAAGGCACAAAGTGTGAACAAATAAAAATTATTAATTATATTTTAAAGTTTAAACTTTGTTTTCACCATAAATTTAATAAGTTTTATAATTTCATGTAGTGACTAAAGTCACGAGGCTAGTAAATTTCTATAGAGTCGTTATGCTGCTTAACTATATTTTGGTGTTCAAGTTTTTTTAAAAGCCTACTTATAACCTCTCTTGCTGTTCCTAAATCATTTGCTATTTCTTTGTGGCTGATTTTAATAAACTTATTCCGAATTAAAGTACTCTTTTCTTTTAAATAATCCAAAAGACGTTTTTCTAAATTATCAAAAAGAAGATGATGAATTGTTTTAATAAACTCTGTATAACGCAGATTGAATTGTTGATAAAATAAATGATTTATTTTGGGATATTCAAGCACCCAACTAGATAGCTTTTCGCTAGGAATAAGAATGATGGATGTTTCTTCTTGTGTTACTGCAAAAATTTTACTTGCCTCCCCATTGAGGCTTGCCGTAAATGACATAATGCAACTTTCATTAGGTTGTATATAATAAAGTAATAGCTGTTTTTCATTATCCTCTATAAAGACTTTTACAAAGCCTTTTAAAACAATTGGCACAAACTTTACAAATTGTCCTTCTCGTACTAATTGTGTATTTTTTGGAAACTCATTTATTGTTGATACTTCAAGAATTTTATTTACTAATTCTTGTCCGTAGCAGTTAATCAGTTTTTCTAAAGCTTTAATACTTTCCATATTTTATTTTAACCTTTAATTTAAACAAATTAAAAGCAAATAATTGATAACACAAATGATTGAAGTTGGGTAAATAATTGATGAATATCAGGAATGTGATAGCATGGGATATAAGATTACTTCTCAAAGATATTTATAATCTTTTGCACTATAGACTTTTTAAATCTTTAGGCTAAATAAAGAAGATATTTTAAAGAATACGAAATGATAGTTTTACGAATTCAACATAACTTCTTTTATTTCTTGGCATAATTGCAAATGCTCTTTTGTAAATTCATCATGCCAAGCTAAGCCTAGTTGCTTTAAATCGTAGTGTTTTAAAATAGTACCTACAGGTACTTCGTTGCCCTGTGCATCTTTGGGATAGCCAATTACATATAATGAATCTGCTAACTCAACCGCCAATTCAATATCATGTGTGCTAAAGATAATGGTGTTTAATTCGTGGCTATTGTTTATTAACTTAAACGCTTGTTTTACACTTTGTATATTACCTACATCTAAGCCACTAAAAGGCTCATCTAACACCATATAATAACCAGAACTTAATAATTGTTCTACAATGGCAGTTCGTTGTTTTTGACCGCCAGATAATTGTGAAGGGTATTGATTTCGTACTTTTTCTAACCCCCAATTAGTAAGGTACTCGTTTATTTTAGCTTCTTTTTCCTCGTTACTAATATTTGTATTGCGTAATGCAAAGTGCAAAGATTGATACACAGTTTTATGCCTAAATAACGTATATTTTTGATTTACAAAACCCACATCACCTTCCTGTACTTCTTTAGCAGGTTGTACTCCATCATGTACTGGCTTACTATAATCTGGAATTAATATTCTTCCTGTAGTGGGTTTTTCTAACCCTGTTAATGAACGAAACAAAGTAGATTTTCCTCTTCCCGACCTACCCACAATAGCTATGGTTTGCCCTTGATTTACACCTTCCCTTACCGTATCTAATTCGGTAAAATTGATATTGTCAATTATTTTTTTATCATCATACACTACACTTATGTTTTCTACATGCAGTATAGTATCGGTTTGTTTATATGAATTATTATTTGCCATTAAAAAGTTGAATATTTAAATAAAGATTTTCGAATAGCATTCAACAACCAGTCTAATAGTAAACCTACTAATAATATCACTATTTGTAAAGCAAACACCCTACCATGGTTCATAAATTTTTCGCTATTCTTTATTAATACACCTATGCCACCTGCAGCAATTAAAATAGATTCTACAGTAACCAACATCATCCATACTATTGCCAAATTTTGACGTAACACTTCCAACATATAGTCTAATCTACCTTTAATAACCACTTCCCACAATACTTCCCAACGGCTACATTTTAGGCTACGGGCATGGTCTATTTCTTCTTGCGGTATGTCTTTTAACACCGCTAATAAAGATGTGATAAAATATAAACTCATAAATATTACTAATACATACACTTGCATGGTTCTTGCATTATTAGCTAATATTACTAAGTAAAAAGTAATACCTGTAAGTGGCAAATATCTTAGCTTACTTAAAAATTGTGCAATAGGTTTTAAAAATGGCAACGGTGATAGATAAACGATAATACAAGATATAATTAGAGATATTAATGCCGCTTTAAAACATAACCCTATTGAGCTAAACACATGTACTACCAAGCCTTCATTCCATAAAGCTACAAACCCGTCCCACACTTGTGCTGGCGATGGAAATAAATGCTTTTGCCCTGCGGTAGAAATAAACCAAAATGCAAACAATCCAATAATCCAAAAGGCTATAATTATAGCCTTTTGGTTGTTTGCAATTTTTTCAAACGGTTTAAACCATTTTTTTATCATACAAATTTTATTTCAATAAGTTAATTACCACTCTTCTATTTTGTGATTTACCTTGTTCCGTAGCGTTATCACCTACAGGTTCATCTTGTCCTTTACCATCAATTTTTTGGAAACGTTTAGCAGGAATTCCTTTGCTTATCAAATAACTTTTTACAGCTTCTGCTCTTGCAGTTGACAAAGAATAATTTCCAGTTTTTGTACCTGTATTATCGGTATGACCTATCAATTCTAACTTAGAATCTTCTGCCTGTATTAATAAATTATAAATTTGTTCTAATACATCTTTACCTTCTGGCTTTAAAGCCGCTCTGCCACTTTCAAAATTAATACGCCACTCTCCACTTGCTACTTGCGATGTAGCTTTTTTATCGTAGTTAGCTACATCAGCTTTACCAGCATCAATATTTTCTATTTGCTTTAAAAAAGAAGAATTTACTGCTTCTTCAAAAGGTACAATACGTTTTACATTTTGATTAAAACCAGCAGGATTTAAATCTTTTAAATATTTTGATACTTGATCGTACACTGCTTTGTAACGGTTAGTACCATCAGTAATTCCATAATACTGATTAGCATCTGCCAAGTTAAAAACTCTTGAACCACCCATGTTATAAGAGATACCATTTTTTTCGCCTTTGGTACCCTTAAACATATCTTGCCAGTATTGAGCATCTTCCATTTTAAAAGTAGCTGTTACGGCTTCACCAGCTCTTTTCTTCCAGCTATCGTATTGCTTCATTTGGTTAGATGCCGTATAAGTTGACTTTAAAATATTTACTACTACATCTTTATTTTTATCTGTCCATTGTTTTAAACAAATAACAGTAGTTGCCATTTGATTATTAAACTCTTTTGTAGATATCACATCGGTAAATCCACTTAAGGCATCAAATACAGTTTTATCACCCGGTGTCCATGTAGCACAACCATCTACTTTTTTATTTATTTTTTTGCCTGTACGTTTTCCGTCTTTTACTTCGTCTAAGGGCACTGTCCATCCTTCTTTTTGCGATTTAATTAATTCCTTAGCACTTTCAATATAATCATCATTAGCACTAGCTAAAAAGTTTACAGCATCTACATCATAAGTAGATGGATCTGGATTTACTTTTAAACCATTTGCAGATGCATAGTTAACCGCTGTAACCCAGTCTCCATCCCCAATTACGGCAGATATTAAACTACCTTTCATAGTTTGTGGATTCATTTTCCAACTTGGTGGCCCTATTAATTTATCTTCGCCATAACTTAAGCCAATCGGACCTACTACTTGTAATTGATACTTGCCTTTACCATACTTATCATCAATTGCTTGCTGTACACTACTAATGTAAAATGGTACCCCATCTCCCATTATCATTATACCGGCTGCACCTTCTTTTGGATTAGCATTTCCTTTATCAAATTCTTCAATAAATTTCATTTGTAGGTTACGTAATTCACTTAACCAGTCTTGACGAATAATTTCAAGGTTTACACCATTTTTTTCCATAACAGAGCCTTTGGTAGTTTTAGGACCACCATTAGCTACTATAATTCCCGACTGTGCATTCCAAGCATAACCAGCAAACTTTACTATTGGCTTGCTACTAACATCACTTGATAATTCGGATGTTGGTAAAGACATTTCTTCACTGGTAGAAACATTATTAATATCTTTATCTGCTACATCAATTTTATCAACTTGCTTTGAAGCGTCGGTACGTAAGCCAGGTGCTAAATAGTACACCGCTGCACCTATACCACCTGCTACCAATAAGGTAATTAAAGCTTTTGAGAAAAAAGTTAATTTACTCCATTTCATTTTAGTATGTATTTAATTTTTATTATTTAGTTTGAGAAGATATCACCAAAGCCTTTGCTTTCTCGTTTATCCTCATCAGTTAGTTTATAATTAGGGTTTTCGTATTTTTTACTTTCAGGTATTTTATAATTGTCTGTTCGTATTTGATCTGCTAATTTATCTAACTTAGAATACAATTCATCGCTATCAGTTGAGTATTGAGATGTTAAAGAATCTAAATCCAACAAATTTTCTTTAGTAACAGCTAAGTCCATAGCCACCGTGTTGGTTACTACATCTAAAGCATATTCTAATTCCCAACCTTTAGTAAACATCATAGCACTTTTAGCTTCTTGAGTAGCTTGTTTAGCTGCTGCTGCAAAAGCATACTCCTTTTTCAGCATGTCAATGCTTACATCAAAATCGGCTATTTTAATTTCCATAGCAGTATCCACCATATTTAGCTTTCTATCTAGCTTGCCTATAACATGGGCACGGCTACCATACTTACGTACTAAACTAGTACTTTGGTTAAGCATATGTGATATTCTTTGTGCTTCACTAAGTGTTTTCATTAAACCTGTTTGCAACTCTACATACTCATCCATTTCTTTTGCTTTATCTACTCCTACTTGAGCCTCCATTTGCTGCATTTTATTTTTTATTCCCTCCGCTTTTTCTTGCAACAACACTACTTTATCTTGATAGTCTTTTGCTTCTTTTTCAGATTTAATAGACTCACTTTCCATATTGCTTTTAATAGCCTTAATTTTTGCTTTAGCAGATTTAAATTGATTACGGTTTTGAGCCATTTTTTCTTTTTGTTCTTCTAACTCAGAAAAAGGGTCGTAACGTATTAACATTTTGTGTAGCGACCTTGCTAATTTTTTAAACCCTTTTACAATTACAGGTAGCATTATAAAAAACCCTATTACTAATACGGCTACTGCTATTGCACCTAATGTTTTACCTATCCAAGTAAATACAGTGGGTAAAATAAATTGATATAAACCCCATGCCACTGTACCTAATAATACTAAACCTACTACTGATGCAATACCTTTTTCGCCTTTACGCCAGTTTTGTGGGTTAAGCGATATTTCGTTTTGACCAAAATGCTTAAGTATAGGAAGTTCTAATACTTTTTGTACTTCTTGTTGTGCCATTGTATGCTAATAATTATGATGTGATGAATTTTTGAATATTATCTTTTACAGCAATTAATTTAGATGTACTATTGCCTTTGGCCATATCATTAGCATTTAATTTACTACGAATGGCCTGTTCCTTAGGCATATAAGCATCATCTACTTTTGCCAATGCATTACGTTTGGATTGTAACTCATTTTCTAAATCTGTAAGTTCAGCTCTTAATTGTGCTAAACGCATTACTTTTTGATCAATTGCTTTTGCTAAATCAGTTTTTTCGGTTTGCCGTTGGCTGCTTATTTCATTTAGCTTTTGTTGCCCTTGCGTTACATACTGGTTATGTACTTCGTTTATTTTGCTAATATAGAAATCGGCATCATTCGCCAACTTTTGTATGGTAAGTGTATTATCCATGGCTTTTGCCATTTGAAAAGCCATGTTATAAGCTTGTTGATTATGTGGCCCAGCTGTTTGAATGGCTTTATAAAACTCATAAAAATCGTAGCCAGGCATATTAATTGAGTCTAAGCCCTTTTCATATACTTCCATTACTTCTTTAGTTTCTGCACTTAATTCTGTAGAAACGGCGTTATAAGTATTTGAACTTGTTCCACTACTATTATTAACAGGAAAAGATAAATCAGATGTATTCTGTTTTGGAGTAGAGTTGGCTTCGGGTTGGCTTTCGTCTTTTACAAAAAGACTTTTCCAGTTTTTTATCATCTTTATATGCAAACCTGTTTACTCAGATTTGTCATTGAAAGTACAAAGTTAGATGGGATATTTCAAATTTATTTAACAATAATGACGTAACAAATTTTATTGATTACAATTGGTTACAGGGCTTTACGTATGGTAATTGTTAAAAATTTGGGGTAAAATTAAAGGCCTCCCGAAAATATCGGGAGGCCTTTATATAGAGTATTTGAAATTTAAACTTTAAAATGTGCAAATGCTTTGTTAGCTTCTGCCATACGGTGTGTATCTTCTTTCTTTTTGTATGCACCGCCTTCACCTTTGCTTGCTGCTACAATTTCGTTAGCTAATTTATCGGCCATGCTACGTCCGTTTCTTTCACGGCTATAACGTATCATCCACTTAATGCTTAAAGAAATTTTTCTATCGGCACGTACTTCACTTGGAATTTGGAATGTTGCACCACCAATACGACGGCTACGTACCTCTACCCCTGGAGTAATGTTAGCCAATGCTTTTTTCCATACTTCGTATCCATCTTCGCCAGTTTGCTTAGCTACTTTTTCTAATGAATCGTAAAATATGTTGAAAGCACCACTTTTTTTACCTTCCCACATTAAATTGTTTACAAAACGAGTTACCAACTTATCATTAAACTTTGGATCTGGAGCTAAGGGTATCTTTTTCGGTTGTGTTTTACGCATTTTTTTTAATTTTTAGTTGTAGGCTAATTTTCTTCAAGGTTTAAAACTTTACTCAGCCTTTGTTTTATATAATAATAATTATTTAGCTAAAAGCTAACTACTTATTTTTTTGCTCTTTTAGTACCATACTTACTACGGCTTTGCTTTCTATCCTTTACCCCTGCAGTATCTAAACTACCACGTACAATATGGTAACGTACCCCTGGTAAATCTTTTACCCTACCGCCACGTATTAATACAATACTGTGTTCTTGTAAATTATGCCCTTCACCTGGTATGTAGGCAATAACCTCAATTTTGTTAGTTAAACGTACTTTAGCTACTTTACGTAAAGCAGAGTTTGGTTTTTTAGGCGTAGTTGTATATACTCTTGTACATACACCACGGCGTTGTGGACAAGCATCCAAAGCTCTTGACTTACTTTTTGCAGTAATAATTGTTCTTCCTTTTCTTACTAATTGTTGTATTGTAGGCATATTTACCTTTTGAGTTTATTGTAAACCGATTTTTTTCGGACGGCAAAGGTAGGGATTTGTATTAAAACTTAAAAATTAAAAATGGATAATTTTACGTCTTTTCTTAAAAAGAAGACAAAACTATCCATTTTGTGTACTTAAATTGGGCTTAAGTTATATTTTATACATCCATTCATGTGTATCGGCTACTTGCCCATAACGAATGGCATTTAGTTGTGTTTTAAGAGAAGGTGCTGTTTTCCAATTATTTACATCAAAACTCATTACATAATCTTTGTAGCGTAATTCTTTAATAAAGGAAATAGTAGCCGCTGTACCTGTTCCAAATACTTCATATAAAATACCTGCTTTGTGGGCATCAATAATATCATCAATACTTAATGCTTTTTCTTCTACCCTAAAGCCCATATCTTTTAATAATACCATAGCGCTATCCCTTGTAACACCAGCCAATATAGTTCCTTCATCTAAATTAGGGGTAATGGCAGTGTTGCCTATAATAAAAAACACATTCATAGTACCACACTCTTGTACATACTTGTGTTCGTAAGCATCCGTCCATAATACTTGGTCATAACCTTTTAGCTTTGCCTGTGCAGTGGCGTACATAGCACCGCCATAATTACCTGCAGCCTTAGCATAACCCACACCACCTGGCACAGCTCTTACATATTTTTCTTCTACATAAATACGCATGGGCTCACTATAATATGGCCCTGTAGGGCTTAGTAAAATCATAAATTTATACTTTTCACTAGGTCTTACACCAATCAATTCATCGGAGCTAAACATAAATGGACGTATATATAAAGAGTGGTCTTCCATTTGAGGAATCCAATTTTTATCCATTTCAATTACCAACCGCATACCTTCCATAAAAATATGCTCTGGCACTTGCGGCATTTGCATACGCTCTGCACTGATGTTAAATCGTTTGAAATTATCGTAAGGTCTAAAAATAAAAGCTTCGCCAGCAGAATTTTTGTAGGCTTTTATTCCTTCAAAAATAGCTTGTCCATAATGTAAAGCTGCAGTAGCAGGCGACAACAGCAAGGGTTGATAGGGCTTAATTTCCGGTGTTTTCCATTCACCATCTTCATAATCTACCTCCAACATATAATCGGTAAAGTATTTACCAAATGGTATATTAGTAAGGTTAATATCTTTTAATTTGCTAGTTTCTATTTTTGTAATATTAATATCGGCTGCTGCAATCATAATTTGTAATTTTACACAAAGTAACGAAAAAACAATGGGCTAAAATGCCGTTTTTATGAGTTTAGATAATATTCAATTACCTGTAGAAGTTGTAACTAATTTATTCAAGAATTCGTTAGTAGAATTAGATAGCCAACAACCAAGTGCTGTAAATAAAACTGAAGCTTCTTTTAACTTTTTAGGCAATCATGAAAAGAAAGTTGTGATTTTGGTAAATGAACCAGATGCTATTTATTTAAAAGAAGAAGAACTAAATCTTTTACTTAACATTTTGGCGGCTTGTAAACTTACAATGGCAGATATTGCTGTGGTTAATATTGCTAAAAATACTATTACTTATAAGCAATTGAATGACAGTTTACAAAGCCAAATTGTACTGCTTATTGGCACAACCCCTGCCGAAATTGATTTACCACTTGATTTTCCAATGTACAAAATACAAGTTTATAATAATCAGCAATATGTTTGTAGCGTATCTTTACAGCATCTTTTAACGGATAAAGTAGAGAAAGGAAAACTATGGCTAACCCTAAAAGCAGTTTTCAATATTTAACTATGACTAAAGATGTGCTAATTTTTGCCACTAATAATCAAAATAAAGTAGCCGAAATAAGGTTTGCCTTACAAAATAGGTTTGAAATACTTACTTTAAAAGAAGCTGGTATTGATATAGATATACCAGAACCCTACGATACTATTGAAGAAAATGCCTCCACAAAATCCAAAACAATATTTGAACTTACCCAAAAAAACTGCTTTAGTGAAGATACTGGGCTATTGGTGGATTGCCTAAATGGTGAGCCCGGAGTAAAAAGTGCAAGATATGCTGGTGAGCATTGTAGTTTTGAGGATAATATTGATAAGTTACTTTTAAATATGCAAGGCAAGGCTAATAGAAATGCAAAGTTTAAAACTGTTATTTCATTAATTATCAATGGTGTAGAGCACCAATTTAAGGGTATTTGTGAAGGCAAGATAACTGAGCAAAAACAGGGAAGCAACGGTTTTGGGTACGACCCAGTCTTTATACCCAATGGTAGTAAAATAACTTTTGCACAGATGGCAATAGAAGAGAAGAATAGGTATAGTCATAGAAAAAAGGCATTACAAAAATTATTAAACCATTTAGAAAAACAATAAACCTTAACTTAATTGAGCTTACAAAGCAACCATAATATAACAGAAAGCGACTTGATAAGAGGATGTATTAGTCAAGATAGAAAACTACAACAAGAATTATACAATAGGTTTTCATCTAAAATGTACGCCGTATGCCTTAGGTATAGTAAGAATACTGATGATGCCCAAGACTTATTACAAGAAGGCTTTATAAAGGTTTATAAAAATATTGAAAAGTACCGTGGTGATGGGTCGTTTGAGGGGTGGATACGAAGAATTTTTGTAAATACTTCGATAGAGCATTTTAGAAAGGCTATAAAAAACACAGCATTAACCGAAATTCAAGAAGTAACCATTGAGGATAAAGAGTGGAATGCTTTAGATAACCTTGCCGAAAAGGATATTATTAAAATGGTACAAGAGCTGAGTCCAGGTTATAGGCAAGTTTTTAATATGTATGTAATAGAAGGCTATTCACACAAAGATATTGGTGAAATACTAGGTATAAGTGAAGGTACTAGTAAATCTCAATTAGCAAGAGCAAAAGGTGTATTAAAAGAAATGGTTGAAACTAGATTAACAAATAGAAAAAATTAATTAAAAATAAAGTGTCGCAAAATTTAAAAGATAAAATGCTAAATTACCCAGAAGCCCCACCAAAGGGCATCTGGGATAGTATTGCTTTTGAGTTAGACAAAGAAGTTAATAATAATTCTGTACCAGTAGCTAAAAAATTAGAGGCGTACGAAGTAACACCACCCTCTTTTATTTGGGAAAAAATTGAAGAAGAATTAGATAAAGATGGTGCTAAAATAATTGAGCTAAAACCTAAAACGAAAGTATTTAGTTTTTATAAATTAGCAGCAGCGGCTTCTGTTTTATTACTTATTACCACTTCTATTTTTATTTTTACTAATAATAAAAAAACTGAAGTAGAACAACCCATTGCAAGTAAAACTAATACAACTACAAATAACAACAATACTGCTTCTGTAACTCCCAATACAAAAAGCAATACCACCGCCTTGCCTACCTCTGACACCCAAGAAAAAAATATTGTTAATAAAACAACAGTTGCTACAAAAAAGGATGTATCAACTAAAGTTGAGGAGGAAATTATAGCTACAAATCCTTCAATGGATTTAGCTACAAATCCTTTTGAAAATAAAACAGAAAAACTAGTAGCTAAAAATGGAGATGTGCCAGAAAATATTGACTTGGTAAGCACTCCTAATACATACCTAACTATTACTGGACCAAATGGTCAATCAATAAAAATTTCAAGCAAGTTCTCTAAGCAACTAGGGTTATTTACAGAAAGTGACCCCGATAAAATGGAGAACATAGATTTTATTATTAAAGAAAGTGCAATGTGGCGAAATAAAATTGCCAGTTGGAGAAAAAAAATGACAACAACAGATGTATCTCCTTCTATGTACAATTTTATGGATATAATAGAATTGAGTGAAAAAATTAAAACCGATAAAAAAAATAAGATAAGATATTAAAACAGCATAAGAATAAAAAATCGCTTCATAATAATGAAGCGTTTTTTATTTGTAATAAGTAGTAATTTTAATTATGGGAAAAACTAAATTGTTACTACCTAGTAAAAAAATATTTTCTACTACCATTAAAGTAAGAATTACAGATATCAACTATGGCAACCATATAGGCAACGATTCTTTTGTAGGCATTTTACATGAAGCTAGATTGCAATGGCTTGTTGCCAATAATTATTCCGAACTTAATATTGGCAATGCTGGATTAATTATGGCAGCACTTGCAGTAGAGTTTAAAAACGAAGGTTTTTATAAAGATGAAATTACTGTGGAATTATTTTGTGGAGATATTACTACTGTAAGCTTTGAACTATATTATCAACTAAAAACAATACGAAACGGTAATGAAATAGTACTAGCAAATGCTAAAACAGATATGGTATGTTTTGATTATGAAAAAAGAAAGGTAACTGCTTTACCAACTGACTTTATTACCCTATTAAACTAATTGACACTACTGACCACCGTTCCAAATACGCCAGTTTTCCTCTGCTTGCAAAATTAGCATGTCATAACCATTTTTAATTGTAGCACCTTTTTCTTCTCCTTTTTGCAAAAAAAGTGTTTTGGCAGGGTTGTACACCAAGTCGTATAAAATATGCTGCGGTGTAATAGCATGGTAAGGCAAATCAACACACTCATCTACCTTAGGAAAAGTACCTAAAGGTGTTGTGTTTATAATAAGTTTGTATTCAGCCAAAACATCCGTTGTAACATCAGCATAAGTAAGGTGAGAGCCATTATGCAATTTTCTACTCACCACTTTGTATTCAATATTTAGTTTACCAAGTACATATTGCACTGCTTGTGCTGCACCCCCATTGCCAAGCACTAAAGCTTTTTTATGGTGTGGTTGCAATAAAGGAAGTAACGATTTTTCAAAACCAATAGCATCTGTGTTATAACCAATAAGTTCATCTCCATCAATTTTTATACAATTACAAGCTTTTAATTCCGTAAGAATATTTGAAGCATCTGTAAGAAACTTTAAAACATTTACTTTGTGAGGAATGGTTACATTTAAACCTTTTAGGTGAGGATTATTTTTTATGATGTCTTCGATACTAGCTACATCTTCTATAGGATATATATTATAAAAACAATCCGTTAGACCCTCCTTTTCAAACTTATCTGTAAAATATTGTTTTGAAAAAGAATGACCTAACGGAAAGCCTATAATACCAAACAGCCTCATTAGGCGTCTTTTTTATCTAAATAAAAATGAAAAGTATCTCCACGTAAACCAATACGCATGGCTTCTAAAGCAATCATTTCATTTGGAGCAATATTGCCCAAGTTTACATTGCAACCAATTAACTCTAAAAAGTACAATTGCTGGGCTTTTTGTGGTGCTTCCCAAATAATTTTTTCCTCAGGAATTTGCGTTAAAATTTCTTGTACTAATCCTTCTCTTACTTCGCCACTACCACGATAAATACCTACATTACCAGCCTCTCTGGCTTCTGCAATTACATAAGTGGCACCTGCTTCAAGCTCTGCTTTCATTAACTCAATCCATTTGTATGGCGCCATAATATGTGCAGCATCTTTACTACCAACCTCACTTAACACCGTGCCATGCTTGGTTAATTTTTCAATATAGCCACATTTTTCTGCATGAGGTATAATGATAGAGCCATCACTCACTTCCATATAACTCACACCAAATTCTTTACAAACGTTAATATAATCATCAAACTGGTTGCGTATTATAAAGGCTTCAAACAATGTACCGCCAAAATATACTGGCATATTGTAGCTTCTATATACTTCTAATTTTTCTTTTAAATTAGGTGTAACATAAGATGTGCCAAAACCTAATTTTACTATATCAACATGAGGGCTAGCAGCACTCATAAAATTTTTGGCTTCTTCTACACTCAATCCTTTATCCATAACCATAGTTATGCCATGATTACGAGGTTTTAAATTACGTTCTGGTATTTGTGTTAAATTAAAATTCATGTTTGCTTATTTGCTTTAAGTAAGCAAAGATAAAAAATAATAAGGAAAGATAGTGGTGAATAGTGAGTCTTGATTTATTCAAGTTGATAACAACACAATTTTTGGGTGTTACAAAAGAATATTAAAATAAACTAAATGGATTTCTTCTTTTTATACCTTGCAATAACATCTACCACTTGTTGATTTTGTAAAATAGCAGGGTTGATTTCTATGAATTTTTTAATCAATTTTGGATTAATCGTCATGGCAGTATCTAATTGTAGCAATGCCTCTTTTGATTTACCCAATGCAAAAAGTATGGCAGTTTTATAAAATAAAAATATAGGCTTGTGTTCTGTTTGCTCGTAAGCAAAATTTACATACTCAAAAGCATCTTCCAATAATCCTGCTTTCATTAAGCATGTTAAAAGCTCTAACCAGCCATTTACATTTTTAGGTTTTAATCTAACTACATTACCAAAGCATGTAATGGCTTCATCTAACTTGTTTTGCTCCATATAACATTGGCCTAAAGCCAAGTTATAATCTGGCTGCAACTTGTGCAAACGCAATGCTGTTTCTAAATATTTTACTGCACTGCTCCATTGCCCCTCATTCATATAAGTACAGGCAATTTTATATAGCAATTGACTGTCTTCATTATTTAAATGACTAGCCTTTTTATAATAAAAACGGGCATTAGCATAGTTGTCTAATTTATCGTAACAATATCCTATGGCTTCATAAATTACACCTTCTGGTCTTGCTAACTCAAGCACTTTTTCTAATACTTCTATAGCCTCTTTATATTTGCGTAAACGTATATAAGCATCCCCCATATTACGCAAAGCATAGTCAAATTTTTCATCTATGGCAATAGCATATTGGTATGCATCTATAGCTTTTTCATACAATTTTACACCTTGAAAAGCAGCACCTAAATTAAACCAAGCTAATTCGTTAAAAGGGTAGTCATCAATAATTTTTTGATGCAGTTTTATACCTTCTTCATTTCTGCCTGTAAAATCTGTCCAAAAACAAATTTTATACAATGCCTCTTCATTATTGGGTTCTTGATTAAGAATGATAACTAGGCAATCAAAAACTTTTTCAAAATTTTCGTAATCATCATACACATCTGCTAATTCAAATAAAAGATTAATTTTTTCTTCCCCATCAAAATCATCTATCACTGCCTCTAAAACAGCAGCAGCTTTTTCTTGCATATCTAAAGCTAAAAAAGCATCTGTTTTTAAAATATAAAGTGTAGCATCTCTTCTATCTAGTAACTCTGCTTTTTCTAAAATGCGTAAAGCTTCTTTGTACTTTTTTGAGATGATTAGTAAATCAGCTTTTTTTAGTAGCAGCGGTGCAGAGTACGGATACTGTTCTATTGCAAACTCTACGGCTTCCAATGCAGCAGAATATTGTTTTTTTTCATCAAAATAATCTATGATTTGCTCAAACGATTCTTCATCTATGAACGAAGAACTTCGTCCAGCTTTTAGATTGTCGTATTGCTTAAGCAACTCCTTTAATTCGTTGCTGCCTTGGCGATAAGGATTATAACTCATTGGCTTTAGGTTATTGTAAATTACACTTTTTTAATAGATTAAACAATTATGAGGCACTTTTTTATATAATTTGTTAAAGAACTGCTAAAACAAGTGATGAGTGGTAGCTAAATTCCCATATATTTTATATATATTTGTACCATAAATTAACTCCAATGATCAGATTTATCAAAACAATGCTTTTTGCGGCTGTACTAGTAGGTACTGCTCATAGTGCATTTGCTGACAGGGGGATAGGAAAAAAATCAAAAAGCAGAGTAAATATTAGTTTAACAGGGGCTTCTTCTATTAAAAACTCTTTGTTTAGTAATTTAAAAAGTGGTTTAACATACAGAGGTAGCATTTTGTTAAAAAGACAATTTGTAACCGCTAATGGTACTTATAACAACAGCGTTGTTAGTTTTCAAAAAGGAAATACTATTTACATTTTACCTACAAGAAATAGAATTGTAATGCCCGAAATTAAGCAAGGCTATACTGGTTTAAAAATTGTTATTCCGGCACACAAATAATTATCTAAATCTTTATAAATAAAAAACCTCCATAAAACTAGGTCTTTTATTTTATTCTCCTTCTATAAGCCCAACAGCATTGCCCCATAAATCGTTTACAACAGCTACTTTAATGCCACCGCCAACTTCGTTAACATCTGTAATTATAGTGGCTCCTAGCTCTAATAATTTTTTTACACAGTTTTCAATTTCGATTACACTCCAATAAGCAATTGAATTATTACCTGCCTTAATACCTGTCATATCTGGGTCTAAGCCCAATTCACAACCATTTATATCAAAGCCTATATAAAACGCTTCGTCAAAATAAGGTTGCATACCTGTTACATGTGTGTACCATTCTTTTGCTTTTTGCAAATCGGTTACATGGTAAATAACTGTTCGTAGTTTTTTAAACATTTTAGCTCATGGATTTCACAGATTTACACGGATTTTTTTTGCTACTATTTTAAAAACAAAAAAGAGAATGAAGGTAGTCATTCTCTTTAATTATATTCTTTACTTACTTTAATTATTTAACCGCTCCCATCTTAGCTTCAATACTAAGTGTAGCATGTGGTACGGCACGTAAACGGGCCTTATCTATTAAACGGCCAGTTACACGGCATACACCATAGGTTTTATTTTCAATACGCATTAAGGCTTTTTCCAAATGATCTATAAAAGTAATTTGGCGGCTTGCCATTTGGCTTAGCTGCTCTCTTTCCATACTCATACTACCATCTTCCATAGTCATGTATCTAGCATCATCATTATCGCCACCCATTTCATCTTTACGGGTAATTAAACCTTGTAGATATAACAATTCTTTTTTTGCAGACTCTAACTTACGTTGAATTAACTCTCTAAACTCATTTAAATCGTTATCACTATATCTTACCATAGGAGCTCCAGGATCTGCCTTTGGTTGATCTAAAACAGATTTTGTAAAATCTGGCTGATACTTACGAGCTGTTTTAGTATTAATTTTTGGCAAAACAACTGGCTTTGCAGGAGTTATCTTAATGTCTTTTGCTTTTTCTGGCATACTTTGTTTTACTGGAGCTACTGGTTTTGCAGGTGCTACCGCTTTAACTGGTGCTTTCGCTACCGATTTTACTTCAACTTTTTTTACAGGGGCTTTTACCTCTGGCTTTTTAACTTCTACCTTTTTTACAGGAGCTACTTTTTTTACTGG
Organism: Ferruginibacter sp.; assembly: GCA_017988335.1. Classification (GTDB taxonomy): domain Bacteria; phylum Bacteroidota; class Bacteroidia; order Chitinophagales; family Chitinophagaceae; genus Ferruginibacter. The sequence goes on along the minus strand of JAGNRZ010000033.1, from coordinate 1,148 downwards.
CTTAGCCTCAGCTTTTTTAGGTGCTGGTTTAACTGCCCTTTTAGGTGCAGCTTTAACCACCTTTTTTACTGGTACAGATTTTTTTACAGGTGTTACAGCCTTTTTAGGAGCTGGTTTAGCTGCTTTTTTGGGTGCCGCTTTCACAACTTTTTTAGCTGGTGCCGCCTTTTTTACTGGCTTTGCAGCCTTCTTTTTTGTTGCCATACTATCTATTTTTTTAGTACGTTCACTTTTAATATTGCTTCATTCACTTCAATATCAATGCCTTGTGTTAAATTAGGCTTAAAGTCTAGTGAATCCGCTAGAATTTCGCCGCAAATATAGGCTTTATATTCATTCAATGACGAATACATAACCTCATTTTGTAGTACCTCTACTACAATTCTATCTGCAATTTCAAAATTTTGGTCTTTACGTATGTTTTGTATTTTATTTACAAACTCTCTTGCATTACCTTCTTTTTTTAAATCATCGGTAATATTAATATCTAAAGCTACTGTTAATGAGCCTTTTAACGCAATTTCAAAACCTGGTATTTCATCTGTTACTACTTCTACATCTTCCTTAGTTATGGCTATTTTTTCATTATCGGCAGCAAGTAAGGTAACACTTGCATTATCTAAATTATTAATTTGTTCGTTGGTAAACTTTGCAATTTCATCTGCCGCCCATTTCATTTTTGCTCCTAGCCTTTTACCTAAGGTTTTAAAATTGGCTTTTGCTTTTTTACGAATGAAGTCGTTATCGGCACTTAATATTTCAATTTCTTTAATATTAGTTTCGGCTTTAATAATTTCTTCGGCATCCTTAATATTTTTAACCATGCTTTCATCTAAAGCTGGTATCATTACTTTTTGTAAAGGCTGACGAACTTTTATGTTTACTTTTTTGCGTAACGATAATATTAAGGAAGATGCATCTTGTGCTAACTGCATTCTTTTTTCTAAATCTGTATTAATAACTTCCTCTTTTACTTTTGGAAAAATTACATGATGTACAGATTCGTTTTGATAACGATTACTTACTGCATTTAAATTAGCAAATAACCAATCGGCAAAAAATGGTGCAATAGGTGCAATTAATAAACTTACTGTTTCTAAACATTCGTACAAGGTTTGATAAGCACAAATTTTATCATGCTCATACTC
>JAGNRZ010000032.1 GCA_017988335.1 Ferruginibacter sp. | reverse complement strand
TTTTTATTTTATGTTGCTTTGTAGCAAATATTTGTTTTGCACAATTTAGCTTACGCCCCTTACGTTTTTTAACTACAGATAATGGCTTAAGCCAAGCAATTAATTATTCTATACTTAAAGATAGTAAAGATTTTATATGGCTTACAAGCTACGACGGGTTGAATAGATTTGATAGTAGAAAAATTATTACCTATAGAAGTTTATTGCAAAATAGCAGTTCATTTAAAGGTACCCTATCCCTTGGCTTAGTGGAAGATGCCAACAATAATATTTGGTGTGGTAGCAACTCGGCCCTAAATGTTTACATAAGAAGCAATAATAATTTTAGGCAAATCATAACAATAGGAGAGGCTAACGACTTATATATCCCATTAGTAGCTTTTAATAGTTATGTATTTTTTAAAAGAGGTAATAAACTTTTTTTATGCGATATAAATACATTTGTAATTAAGCCAATAGAGCTTGAACATTCTATTGACATATTACGCTTTACTCCTAAAGTTTTTGAAACCAAAGATGTTTTACAATTTTTCTTCTTATCTAAGCCTCTTATCTCAAGTTCGCAATTTACAGCAGGTTACAAACTTATTGAAATACAAAAGAATAATATTACTAAAGCCAAAATAAGTTATGTACAAGATGATGATTTACAATATTACGATATTGTAAAAAATAATAATAGTAACTATTTGCTAGCTACTTCACAAGGATTAAAAGAACTTAGTATATCAACCAATCAAGTAAAAATTATATCGAACTCTTTACCTTCAAAAAAAATAATTGCTTTAGCTAAAACCAAAAGTAGTTTACTACTATCTATAAAAAAAGAGGGATTAAGCTTATTTAATGAAGAAAGCAAAACCTTAATGCCAATTAAATTTAATAGCCCCGATGATGATGCAGAACTAAAAAAACATGATGCAGAAATTTTATATGTTGATAAAAATAATTTTTTATGGCTGTCTCTTTGGGGCAAGGGTATTGGTTATGTTGATTTATCTCCAGCATATTTTAATCATTACTTTACCGATGCCGATTTACAGCAAAACAAAATTAAAGACAGATACATAGTAAGTATTAAATGTGATGAAAATGGTAATGCTTGGCTTACTACTAAAACAGATGGCATTTATTATATAAATAAACTAGGACAAGTATTGAAGCACATTCAATATCCAGAATTAATAAGGCAAATTCCATTTGGAGATACTTATATTTTTAAAGGGCATAATAACGAGTTTTATTTAGGGAGCCAGCTAGGTATTTATAAAGTAAATAATAACAGCTTGCTTAAAATAAATACCAAAATAAATGGAAAGGAGTTAAATGGTATAAATGATATATTGCCAGTAGAAAATAATGACTACTTAATTTCTACACAAACAGGGTTATACTCATGTAATAATAAATTTGAAAATATAATTTTTAAAAATGAATTAAGCAAAAACGAAGTTATTTTAAGAACTGTTATTATAAGAGAAAAATTTTTAGTTGTATGCAAACCTTTCGTAGGAGCAGTAATTTATGAAAAAAACAATGGTGCTTATAAACTTTACGACTCCATTACATTAAACACAAGCATAAAACATATTTATGCAATACCCAATAGCGATACAGTTTTTATATCCACAACCATTGGCGTAATTAAGTATTTATTAAAAAGTAAAACTTATATGCTAATTAATCAACCTCAATTATTGGCCAACACTTACACGTATTCAGTATTGCCAGATGATAACAATAATTTATGGATAAGCCACAATAAGGGTATAACAGAGTTTAATTGTAACTTTAATAGTGCAAAACATTTTACTAAAAGTAATGGTTTGCAAGGAAATGAGTTTAATACCAACTCATTTGATAAAAGCCTTGATGGCACAATGTTTTTTGGCGGCACAAACGGTCTAAATGTATTTACACCCTCTATTGTTGATTCTTCAATTACATCATCTACACTACAAATTATTGATTTTAAGATAAATGATAAAGCAAAAAATAATAAACATACCCTATCAAATTTTGATACACTTGTACTAGCCTATAAAGAAAATACATTTAGCTTTATTCCACTTGTTATAAACTATCATAACTCTGATGATGACGAATGTTTGTACAAAATTGATACTATTGATGCAAATTGGCTTGAGGGAAGAAGTAACACTTTAGTTAGGTATAGCAATTTGCCAGCAGGCAAATATAATTTGCTAATAAAAACAAAAAATTCAAACACAATTACGCAAATATATGTTATAATCAAAAAACCTTTTTGGCTATCGGCTTGGTTTATAATGGTAGGGGTTGTGTTTATTTCATTTTTAGTATGGCTATCCATAAGAAGTTATTATATGCGTAAAGTAAAAAAGCATAAAGCCGAGTTAGAAAAGCAAGTGGCTGTAGAGCATGAACGCACCCGTATTGCTACAGATATGCATGACGATTTAGGGAGTGGATTAACTAAGATTACTTATTTAAGTCAAATGGCTTTAAACAAGGAAAATAATGCAGATGATTTGCAAGCCATTAAAAAAACATCAACTGAACTTGTTGAAAGCATGAGTGAAATTATTTGGGCTATGAAGGAAGAAAACAATTCGTTAGAAGACTTAGTATATTATATAAAAGCTTATGCTATAGAATATTGTACTAGTAATAATTTAAACTGCACTATACATTTACCCGAAAAATTATATCCACGTATTGTGGTTGGGCAAAACCGCAGAAACATTTACTTAGCGGTAAAAGAAGCACTACACAATATTGTAAAACATGCACATGCAAAAAGTGTAGTGCTTACTGCTTCGTTTTCTAATCAATGGGTATTGTCTATAAAAGATGATGGTATTGGATTTTATCAACCTACAACAGAAAAACATATTGGCGGTAATGGCTTGAAAAATATTTACAAAAGAATTGAGGCGGTAAGAGGCCATGTAGAAATAAAAAATAATAATGGTACAGAACTTATTTTTTACATCCCTTTGTAACCAAAAATATGAGCCTTTTGTATCATAGTAAGCTATTTTAATTTTTAGTTTATTTGTATTAATAAACCAAGCATGATTAGTATTTGTATTATAGAAGATATTCCCGAAATACAAAAAGGGTTACAATCAATAATAGATGTTGATAGCCGCTTTAGCATACTAAAATGCTTTAGCAATGCAGAAGATGCTATTGCTGAATTACCCGAATTAGTGCCCAACATTGTAATTGCCGATATAAACTTACCTGGTAAAACAGGTATTGAGTGTGTACACTCTATAAAAGAAATTGTACCTGCCATTCAATTCATTATGTTTACCATTTATGAAGATAATGATCAGGTTTTTGAAGCTATAAAGGCTGGTGCTAACGGTTATATTTTAAAAAACACTCTTCCTGAAAAAATTATAGAATCGCTTATTGATTTAAGTGAAGGCGGCAGTCCTATGACACCAAAAATAGCCCGTAAAGTAATTGCTAATATGCAAAAAACTGAGGCCAGCACTCATATTGAAGAGTTAACACATAGAGAAAATGAAGTACTACAATTATTAAGCAAAGGCTTTTTATATAAAGAAATTGCCGACAAATTGGAAATTGCCACAAGCACAGTAAAACGCCATCTAAGTCATATTTACCAAAAGTTACAAGTGCAAAATAAAACAGAGGCTATTAATAAAATGTATAGCAGGTAGTTTTCTCCTCTAAAATTATACACTATGTTTACACCACCTTTATGATACAAAAGGGGCATTGTTTATACTACAGATTATTTTCATTTTTACTATTCAAAAATTAATAATGAAAATAGCTTTTACAATTAGCTTACTATGCATCTTCGTATCAAACTCTTTTGCACAATCTGTTGCAATTAATTCTGACGGTAGTACAGCCAATCCATCGGCCATGCTAGATATAAAAAGCAATACAAAAGGTTTACTTATTCCACGAATGAGTAAAGTACAACGTAATGCCATTACATTACCAGCAACGGGTTTAATTATTTTTCAAAATGCACCAGACAGTACAGGTTTATATTATTATACAGGTAGCCGTTGGCAGTGGATGGAAGAAAGTGGCAAGGCATGGAATATAAATGGCAATGCAGGTACTTCTCCTTTCACCAATATATTAGGCACTTCTGATAATGCAGATTTGGCAATAGGCGTAAACAATATTCCACGATTACATGTAACTAATGAAGCTGAGGTGGGTATTGGATTTAACAACCCATCTTATGGCTTAGATATAACCACAGGAAACGCAGCAGTAAATAATTGCAACTATAATGGCATAAGAGTAAAAACAGTAGCCGCTGGATTTAATAACGATTGTGAAAAAGGTCTCTTTATGGGTTATACCGACCTTAATAACCCATCAAATGAAGGGTTAATTTGGAATTATGGGCAATCCACTACAGGTACAAAAACATTAGCACTAGGTGTGGGTTCCACTTTAACCATGATGAGATTAACAAGTAATGGTTTAGCTGGTATTGGTTCTGGTATTTTTAATCCTCAATACGCTTTAGATGTAAATGTGGGAATAGGAGGAGTATCGCCATGTAGTAGAAATGGCTTTAGACTTAATACATTACAAAATATAAGTAACCCTTGTGAAAATGGTTTGTTTTTGGGTTATGATGTAATTAGTGATATTAACAAAACTTCTATTTGGAATTTTAGTGCAGATAGATTTAGTGCCAATAGCATTATACGTTTTGGTTTTGGTACAGATTTTTCTGAAGCTCCAGGTATTGGAGAGTCCATGAGAATTCTTCCTCCTGGAAAAGGTGTAGGAATAAATCAAATTAACCCAGTAGCTATGCTACACATTTCAAACTATACTGGTGGCGGAGTATTACCTGGTGTAATGGTAACCAATCCTACCCTACCTCCCAATGCAAATGGCTTTTATAGTGGTCTCAAAATTACTGGCAATCTAAATGAAGGTTATATTTGGAATTATCAAAACGCCGCTACCATTTTTGGTACAAACGACTTAGAAAGAATGAGAATAACAGAAGATGGATATGTTGGAATTAATATAAATAACCCATCTGCTGGATTGCATGTAAAAGATTATAATGTTTTATTCGCAAGTATCGGTGATGTTCCGGTAACTCCACAAATGCCTCTGGTTAATGGACCAGGCCGAAAACTTTTTTGGTGCTCAGATAAAGCGGCTTTCAGGGCAGGGTACGTAAGCATTAGCAATTGGGATTTTGATGAAACTGGGGCTTACAGTTTTGCCACAGGTAAGGATACCAAAGCAAGTGGTATGTCTTCAATCGCATTAGGCACAAATACCACTGCTTCAAGTGGTCACACTGTGGCAATGGGTTATCAAACTTCTGCAACAAATAATTATGCAGTTGCAATGGGCAATCAAACGACTGCATCCGGCATTTCTTCTTTTGCCATTGGTGAAAGTACAACTGCATCTTCATTAGCTTCTGTTGCTATGGGATACCTTACAACAGCATCGGGTCAGGCTTCCGTAGCTATTGGATACCAAACCTCTGCAACAAGTAATTATTCTGTTGCCATGGGTAATCAAACTAATGCATCCGGCAACTATGCCTTTTCAATAGGAAATAGTACAAATGCATTTGGAATAGCATCTTTTGTAGCCGGAAGCCAGAACAATGCTTCAGGGAATTATTCTGTAGCAGCCGGAAATAATTGTATTGCTGCAGGCTTAAGTTCCATTGCAACTGGTGAGCAGAATTTAGCAGATGGGAGTTATTCTGCTGCTTTTGGCGAAAATGTAAAAGCCTTAGCTTATGGCTCTTTTGTAACTGGAACTTTTAATGATAATACTGACTCTCCAAATGGTTTGGTTCCAGCTCCAACAGACAGAATCCTGCAAATCGGAAATGGTAACAGTAGCTCACGTAGTAATGCATTTACTATATTACGAAATGGAAATATTGGTATTGGCACAACAACTCCTAACGCACTTTTACAATTCCCCAATAATATTTTAAACAGAAAAATTGTACTGTGGGAAAGTGCTAATAACGATCATCAATATTATGGCTTGGGAATAAATGGAGGTACTTTCCGCTATCAGGTTGGCGGTACAACAGATAATCATGTTTTTTATGCAGGAGTAAATAGTACTACATCCAATGAATTGTTTAGAATACAAGGTAATGGCAATGCAATATTAGCAGGCACACTTACTCAACTTAGTGATGTAAGGCTTAAGAAGAATATACAACCTTTACAAAATTCACTAAAAAAATTACAACAACTTAACGGCTATACTTACAATTGGAAAGATAAAAATAATATGACCTTGCAAATAGGCTTAATTGCTCAAGAAGTGCAACAACAGTTTCCGCAATTAGTAGTAGAAAGCAACAATAAATTAAGCGTAAACTATAGTGGTATGATACCTGTATTACTTGAAGCCATTAAAGATCAACAAAAACAAATTGATGAATTAAAACAATTACTATTAAAAAACAAATAAAATGAAAAAACTGTTTATCCTTTGTGTACTTAGTGCCTTTGTGGGCAGTACTCATGCACAACTATTTAAAAAACTAAAAGAAAAAGCTCAACAAGCTATTGAAAAAAAACCAACTAAGGAGGCTACTAATAATAGCCAATCTGGTGAAGTACAAAAAGAAGAAAGTCAAACAGCTGTACCAAAAACAAAAGCAAAATGGCAGCCTACCCCCGATTGTGAAAAACTAATAACATTAAATAGTGGCGAAACAATTTTGTTTGATGAAACAAAAGCAATAGCTAAGGAAGGGAAGATGAGCTATGCTTTTATTACACAAGATAAAAGTTATAAATATTATTTAATTGAAGATGGTAAACGAAGTGGCCCATTTAACCAAGCACCAGTTAATCAAGTATCTATAAGAGTAGAAACAAACGATGATGAAAATCAAACTAATAGTAATGATGATGGTAGAATTGAAATAGGTAATAATAAAAAAGATGAAACCACCTTACAATACAGCAAAACTATAAGCAATAAATTACACATTGTTTTTAATGGTAAAAATTATGGTCCTTACGATTATATTGCTAAAATAAAAATATCGCCAGATAAAAAGAAATTTTGGGCTGTAGTAACCATTGGTGGAGCAAGTGATATTACGGCTAAAATGGGAATGGGTAATACTTTTTTAGTAAACGAAAGTGGTGTAAAACAAAAGGGTGGAGATCAAAATAGTTTTCCGGCAAAAATATTAGTTAGTAGAAGTTTCAATGCTGCCGCTTTAAGTGTACTAGACAATAGTGGTCAAAAATTAATTACCATTTCATCTACAGCAAAAAAGCAAGAAGGAAATATGATGGATATGTACGGTGATAATGGAGGAGGAATGACTGTGGCTGATAATGGCGATATTATATCTATTCCATCGCAAAGCCCTACACAACTTTTAGTAAATGGTGACGAAGCTGCTGCCTTTAAAGTTCCTATAACAAGCATTAGTCGTTTGTTTATTTTGCCCGATTATAAAAAATCTGTTTTTTATCAAGGTGGTAAATTATACCGTGGAGATGGAACAGTAGAAACCCTTACAGGAGTTACTTTTCCAAAATTTGTAACACTTAACAACCAACCTTGCATTTATTATTATAAACTACATGAAACTGATAATGGCGATAAAGATGTTTATTTGTGCAAAAAGTGCTTATAAAATTGCTGCATTACTATTAGTTTGTATTATTTTTTTTAGCTATGCAAAAAAAGAATATAGCAATGCTGACTTTGGAAAAAAATTTGGCAACAAAGCAACAATAGCAAAAGATAGATTGCAAAAATTAAACGAAAGCTTTGTGCTGTGCAGTAAATTGTGCAATAGGTCATCTTTGTTTATGCAAAGCATTGTATTCCCAGAGGTAATGCGATACAATAGTTTAAAAGACGGAATTGAAACCGAAAGCTTAAAAACATTGTATGTACAATTTGGGCAAGAGTATGCTAATTTTTCTATTGGGCTTTTTCAAATGAAACCTTCTTTTGCAATAGAGGTAGAAACAAAAGCTAAACAATTATTACACGATAGTATTTACAAAGAATTACTACTAGCTTATGATGAAATAGATGAAGAAACTATCAGAGAAAAAAGGATAGAAAGGTTACAAGATAATGAATGGCAATTGGTTTATTTAACAGCATTTATTTGTATTTGTAATGAAACATACAAGCAAAAGGCATTTAAAGGTGAAGAAGAAAAATTACAATGGTATGCTACCATTTACAATGCTGGATTTGATAAAACCAACGAGTATATTTCTAAAAAAATAAAACAAGAGCATTTTTATTTGCAACAACAAATGCCAAAAAAAAAATACGCTTACTCAGCAATTGCAGAGTGGTATTATGTCAACAATAACAATTAACTACAAAAAAGAATAAATTAATGCACCAATACTTAGTAGCAATTGCTTTTAGCCTTTTTGCCTTAAAAAGTGAAGCTCAAAACAATATTCAGATGTTTAAAAAGATAACGACATCAATAACTACCGAGTATAAAGTAGGTGTAACTTATGGATCAAGTTTGTACTCTAATATGGAAAAATTTGAATTTGCTTTAAATAATGGCGAAAAAATAGAATTAAGTGCAGTAAATCCAATAGTTTATTTTTCTCAAAAATTTACTCCAGGACAAACTTATTCCATAACACAAACCTCAGGTCCAAGGGCATGTAATTTATGGAGCCAAAATACAGGTACAATTACTAATAGTGATGTTTTAATATCGGCCGACTGCGGCACTCCTCCCTTAACCATTTTTAAATTAAATGTTATAGGTATTGAGGCCGGAGAATCTTTTTCATTTTCAGATAATTATAAAAGAAGGCTTACTCTTCCTTTTTCTACTTTAGCTAATTTGGGTGGTTTCCCCAGCGGCGATCATTATAGTATAACTCAAACAGGTGGTCCCCGTCAATGTATTATTACAGCAGCAACAGGCACTGTACCTACCAGTCAGCTTACCATTCAATGCGATTGCAGAAAAGCGGTTTCACCACAAACCTCCACAAAACTAAATGGAACATTTACCGCACCTTCAGGCACAAAAGTTGTACTACATTTAGACAATACCGATAGCTTAGCACTAACACAACCAACCAATGCAAATAGCAGTTGGCTGCAAACTAAAGATTTCAGTTTTCCAAAATCTTACCCTTGGGGTACAAATTATGCTGTAAGCATAAAATCATCGCCTGCCAATCTTGGTTGTGTTGTTTATGAAAATGCGGAAGGCACTATTAACGACAGTATTAAAATAAGAGTAAGATGCGATAAAACGTATGACCTTGTAAGCCGCAGTACAGACAATAAAATACTCAACACTTATTACGAAAGTTTTAACCCAGTAATTGGCGGCTCAGGTGAAGATGAAGGGAGATATGTGGCATTTGGTGCTTACGGAAAAGGTATGGATGGCTCTAGTGGAAACTATAGACAAATATTTTGGAGAGATAAAAAAACTGGTGAAACAAAACTCATTAGCAAATCTGCAATTGGCGAAGAAGCTAATCAAAATTGCCAAATGGCAGCTATCTCATCAGATGGTAAATCAGTTGCTTTTGAATCTTATGCAACAAACTTAGCAAACAATGATAACAATGGTGCTAGGGATATATTTCTTTGGCAACAAGCCTCTGGAAAAGTAACACTAATAAGTAAAGCACAAACAGGTGGTACTGCTAATTCCGAAAGCATGTCGCCAACCATTTCTGGCAATGGCAATACCATTGCATACTGCTCTAATGCAACAGATATTGTGAAAAATCCAGAAGGTGGAGTAAATATTTATGTACAGGATATTTTATCAAGCTCTACAACTTTAATAAGCCGAGATTATGAAAACGGTAAAGCTGTTGGAGGTAATGTTCCATCTATTTCCGATGATGGAACCAAAGTTGCATTCTGCTCATTTTCTTATAGGCTTACGCAAAATGACAACAACAATCTGTGGGATATTTTTTTATGGCAAAAGGGTGTAACAAATCTTAAACGTATTAGCCTTACATCTGCAGGCGGCGAAAGAAATCAGGGTGCCGAAAGCTCTAGCCGTGTAGTATCTCCAGCTATTTCTGGAGATGGTAACTTTATTGCTTATGCAACCACCGCCACTAACATGGTAGATGAAGATAATAATGGAATGCAAGACGTTTTTTTGTATAACACAGCTACAAGTAATGTAAAAAGAATAAGTACAACAAACAACAATACTGATAGTAATGGCGATAGCCCTATAGGGCAAGGAGAAAAAATTGGCATAAGTTATAATGGCACATGGATTACTTATAATACTACTGCATCAAACCTTGGTGTGCCAAAAGGGAATATCGTAATGCAAAACACTCAAACTGGTAAAATTATTCCCATTACAAACATAACATCTGGCAGCACAAGTCGCCCAATGATTTCAACATATGGAGGATATATAATTGCAGGCTGCAGCGAAAAATATGATAGCAGATTTTCATCTTCTGGCATTTTCACTTTTCATACAGGCAACTCAATTAATAACCGCTAAACATAAATCATGAAAAATAAAAAATTATTACTATTACTTGCTCAAGTATTTTTATCTCTCTTACTATTTGCACAGCAGCAAACTTTTGATATTACAAATTACATAGCCCCTAAAGGATGGAAAAAGCAAGGCACCGAAAACTCTGTGCAGTTTTCAACAGAAGATGCTGCCAAAGGCACTTACTGTATTATAATGTTACTTAAAGCCATTCCTGGAATGCCTGATTCAAAAGAAAATTTTAAAGCCGCCTGGGAAACTGTGGTAAAGGATGCCGTTACTGTATCTGCACCACCAGAAATGCAAGCACCAGCAAAAGAAGATGGCTGGGAAGCTTTAAGTGGTTTTGCTCCTTTTGAAAGTGAAGGCAATAAAGGCATTGCATTATTAGTTACATCCACCGGTTTTCAAAAAATGGTAAACATATTAATACTTACAAATACAGATGTATATCAAAACGAAATGTCGGCATTTTTAGAATCTGTGAGTTTTAAAAAAATTGTTACCCCCTCAAATAAACCACAAACAAATCCTAACAAAGCCAATCAAGCTAATACATTTGCAAAGAAAGATGGATATGCTTTTACAACTACCAATTTTGATGATGGCTGGAACAGTACAGTACAGGAAGATTGGGTAGAAGTAACGAAAGGAAATATTAAAGTATTAATTCATTACCCAAAAGAGGGTACTATATTTCCAGCTGACCCAGAACCATTAACGAATGCAGCATGGAATATTTTAGTAGCCCCCAGATACAGCACTTTAAGAAATTATAAAACAAGCTATATAACAACTTACGACAGACCATATCTTGGTATGGGCTATGCCACAGAAAAATCATCAGGCAAAGAAGTTTTTGTTTTATTATTCAGACAAGGAAGCAGTGGTTGGCTGGAGTTTGTAGCTCCAGATAAAAATAGTTTTATTCAACAATATCGGTTTGACCCAGAAACAATAAGGTGGGATAGCGAAAGCGACTTACTGAAGCCATTAGTAGCGATGGTTAACTATAACAAATTTGCTGTGGCAGCCAGCGACTTTAAAGGTACATGGACAAGTGACTTTACAGGTGTACAGCAACTATATCATGTTTATACTGGAAACTATGCCGGCATGAACATCAATCAATCAAATGAAGAGTTTGTGTTTGGTGCCGGAAGTAGTTACAATTGGAGACTACTGGTGGTAAACGGCATGGTTGGAGCGATGAAATATGCAAATGTAAAATCCGCCGGAAAATTTTCAGTTCTTAATAATTGGCAAATAAAATTTTCCGATATTGAGGGTAAGCCCAAGACATACAATGCTTTCTTCTCTTGCATAAAAGGTGCAAGATTATTACAACTATTAGATGCTCAATATCCTGGCAGCGGTGTTTACACTGTTTTTGGTAAAAAGTAATGCGTTTGATGTTTTACCTTTGTAGCCATTATGAAGGATTATAAAAAATTACGTATTGTTTTTATGGGTACCCCAGAATTTGCAGTTGCAAGTTTAGATGCTTTGGTAAAAGCCGATTGTAATATAGTCGGTGTTATCACTGCACCAGATAAACCAGCAGGTAGAGGAATGACGCTACAACAAAGTGCAGTGAAAAAATATGCAGTAGAAAATAATCTTAAAGTACTACAGCCTGAAAAATTAAAGAACCCTGAATTTTTGGAAGAGCTAAAATCTTTACATGCCGATTTACAAATTGTAGTAGCTTTTAGAATGCTACCCGAAGTAGTTTGGAATATGCCGCCAATGGGCAGTGTAAATTTGCATGGTAGTTTATTGCCGCAATACCGTGGTGCTGCCCCTATTAACTGGGCTGTTATAAATGGTGAAAAAGAAACAGGTGTTACTACCTTCAAACTAAAACATGAAATAGATACAGGTGATATTTTATTACAAGAAAGTTTTCCCATTGGTGAAGATGATACCGCAGGAGAAGTACATGATAAGATGAAAGAGATAGGTGCCAACCTTTTAGTAAAAACAGTAAAAGGCTTAGCCGATGAAACCCTAGAAGAAACGCCACAACTATCAACTATCAACCATCAACCATCAACTCTTCATCATGCTCCCAAAATTTTTACCGAAACCTGCAAAATTGATTTTTCCAAAACTGTTGCAGAAGTTCATAATTTAATAAGAGGTTTATCTCCTTACCCTGGTGCATTTACTTTGTTGGATGAAAAAACGATGAAGGTTTATAAAAGTAAAAAAGAAATACTACCACCAAAATCTATTTTAGCAAATTATGAAACAGACGGAAAAACATTTTTAAAGTTTGCTTGTACCAATGGTTATATATATGTAGAAGAACTTCAGCTTGAAGGGAAAAAGAGAATGCTAATAGAAGATTTTTTAAGAGGGTATAGATTTAAAGCATAAAAAAAAGCGTTTCAAATTTGAAACGCTTTTTTATTAAAGCCTACTTAAATAGTTTATGCATCATCCTGCTACTAATTCATTTTATATTTTTTAAGCATTTCCTTTGTAAAGGCAACTTTAGGTACTATAATAGTAATAGTGTTCATTGCAAAGTATGCTTCCGATACATTTATAAAGCCATTGCTAGGCCCTACATCCCCCCAAGAATTTTTTACATTAAAAAACAGTTTGCCATCTTTATTTTTTCCCATACCTACAATATGCATTAAATGATCATCTTGGGTAGTTAGGTTTTCAAAAAGTTTTTGCCTTTCTGCTGCATTCCATTTACCTTCTACACTTCCGTTGACTATTGAAACTTTCTTTGCATTTTTTGTATCTGCATTATGCAAATTAACTGCTATGCCATTTTTTTGCATAAAACCTTCATTACTTACATCTGCATCCCAAAGTACAGAATATCCCTTTATTAAAACATCTTTTGTAATATCTAACATTTCATTTAATGGTAAATTATAGTAGCTACCATTGCTAAAATTATCTGGCACTTCTATAACAAACGATTGGTAGTATGGGTGATGAGTAAATGAAGTTAAATATATATAATCGTTTGCATTAAATTTTAAAACATCTGAAGCAAAAGCTTTTGGAGTGTACTCTTTTCCGTTATACATAAATTTAGAAGGTGGTGTTCCTAATTCTTTATTTAAAATACTTTCGAACCCAGCTAACCAGTTTTCTGAAACAGGTGTAGCTTTCACTATACTATCTACATATTTTTTTAAAAAACTTATAAGCTTTACATGATTGTGTTGTATATTTTGTGTTGCCTTAAATGAATCATTAGCAGCAACCGCAGCTCTCCCTAATTTACTAGGCATATTTTCCGCAGTAATTAAAATTCCACTATATACATTTTCTGGCATTGCACCATATTTTTCAATAGCATTAATTAAATCATGCCCTAAACCCCCTTCGCTAAACTGAGCATGGCCTTGACGCAAAATATAGTTTTTTGCTTTTTCGATGTATGTGTTTCTTACTGCATACATTTCACTTAAATCAAAATCACCAAGATTATTTTTTAAACACTGACTTTCAACTAAAGATGTTGTTGAAAAACACCAACAAGTACCTGTCATACCTTGATTTTTAATGCCAGTTGTAGGCAAAATTTTAACATCTGAAAAACCTGCCAAAACATTCTTCTGTGCCTCTCCCTTTAATTGTTTGGCTTTTTCTTCATTTGCTTTTTTTAATTGTGGATTAGTCGCCTCGGCATCTGTCTGAGCAAAACCTTTATATGCAAATAATCCCACACAAACAATCAATAATAGCTTTTTCATTTTTACTTTATTTTATATAATTTATTGTACAATCAAATTGATTTTCGCCTGCACCCAACTCGGCGGCAGCAGCATTACTAATTCTAATAATTATACCAAAGTTTTGTTTAATATCTGGTATTACATCAAGCACCTTAGCGTAAATTATTTTACCTGTATTATTATTGGTAACTTTTACAATAGAGCCTTGTGCAGCCTTATTATGCAAGCAATAATATTTACCATCATCCCATCCGCTTGTACTTTTAAAAATAGCTGCTATTCCATTTTCTTTTAAAGCATCCCATCCGCCCTTTTCAGTAAAATTTTCTTTAAAATATCCGCCATTAAATCCTCCACCAATACTACGGTTAACCGTTTGTGTTACAATAGGTTTATCTTCTATAGGCGACTCTACTTTTTTTACTTCTACTACATTTGGTTTTTCTACTTCTACTTTAGGCGTTTCAACAACTTGCTTAGGCACTTCTGTTTTAACAATAGTTACAGGTCCGTTTTTTTCTGCACCATATCCCACAATTATATTGGCTCCCACATTTAAGGCATCAACTGTTAAGTTGTTCCATTTTTTTATATCGGCTATAGTTACGTTGTATTTTTTACTTACACCATACAAAGTTTCTTTTGCTGCCACTGTATGATAAATTGCCCCCTCACTTTTAGGTAAATTATTTGTAGGTGTGGCAACTACAGGTTTTGTTTGCCCAACTTCTGGCTTAGCGGTGGGAGTATTAACAACCACATCTTTTTTGACTGGCACTTTTAGTACCTGCCCTATTGAAAGCCCTTTTTCGTAATCCAATTTATTATAGTTAGCCAGTTCTCTACCATTAATATTATACAAGCGTCCAATGCTGCTATAGCTTTCTTTAGCAGCCACCGTATGATTGATTATTTTTTCTTGTGCCATTACAAAAAGTGGCAACAAAAAGAATATGGTAAATAATTTTTTCATGCTGTAAAAATATTGAACTGCAAATATGCAGTTTTTTGTTGATTTTTTGGCTAATTACTTGTTAAGAATACGCCAGTTGGAAGGGTAATAATTGTTAATTCTGTTGGGCAAAACCTTTACCCAACCTAGTGCTAAGTTTTGGTAGCGAATTAAAGTCCAACCTATATTTGGTGTCTGTACTCGTATTTCTTGTTTACGCAAATACTGCAAGGCATTTTCATCATTTACTGAAATGCTAGGAATATTATGGGTTAACCAATTATTTAATGCCAACTCATGATGTGGTATTAATTCATTTTTAATAACCGTCCCTATTTTTACGCCAGCCTTTTTTATATATAAAGATTGTAGTGTACTTAGCTCATTAAATAATAGGCTAGGCAGTGCAATTATTTCATCGTTTTGTTTTATAAAATTATAAGCAGCATTTTGTTGTAAGTAATTTTTTATTACCTCTATTTCTTTTATAGGAGGTGTATCTACTTTATTTTTTGAAGATGTACTACTGCTGTTACTTTCATCATTTTTTTTAAATGCAGCAATAAAAAATCCTTCTCCTTTTACTTTATCAGGATAAAAACGATACCCGTAATTTTGATGGGTATCCGATTGCGTTTCCACTATTCCCCATTCATCCGCTAAGTTCAACTGCAAACGGCAAACATTAAACTGTTCTCCTATCCAATCTAACATTTCTTCATTTTCTTGTTTTGAATATGAGCAAGTAGAATAAATAAGTATGCCATCTTTTTTTAAACTATCGTACACATCAGCTATTATACGTTGTTGGCGTAGGCTGCACAATGCTACATTGGCTTCACTCCATTCATTAATTGCTTTTTCATCCTTTCTAAATAATCCGCTACCGCTGCAAGGAGCATCTATTACAATTACATCAAAATAGTTGGTTATCTTTTTAAAATCCTTTGGATCGTTATTGGTTACCACTACATTACATGCTCCCCATTTGATTATATTTTCTGCCAAAACATTTACTCTTGTTTTTATTACCTCATTACTTACTAAAATGCTTTCGGTATTAATTAAAGATTGAATTAATGTTGATTTACCGCCAGGTGCTGCACATAAATCAAGCACTTTAATTGGCTTAGTTAAATCAACCGTTTGTTGTAAGGCTTGCTCTAAAAACATACTGCTAGCTTCTTGCACATAGTATGCACCTGCATGCCACAAAGGATCTTGTATAAAAGAAGGTCTTGCAGAAAGGTAATAACCATTGCTGCTCCAAGGAATTTTATAGGTGTCAATAGCATCAAAGCCTATGCTATTAAGTTTTGAAGGGTTAAGTCGTACAGATGTAATTTGCTCACTATTTTCATGCAATGCTGTAAAAGATTGTTCATTAAATCCTTTTATACCTTGTAAAGACTGTAGTAAAGCTGGTGGTAAATGCACAATTATTTTTGCGATAAAGTTAAGGCAATGCAATTATTAAGTTATCGTAATACCACTGTTTTTCGATAATAAATTTATGCAACTACAATATTTCATGTATTAAATACTCAACACTATTAAACATAATTTTTTCCCCTTTAGCTAGGTCCAGCAAAGCCTTACCTAGTGGCGATTGTACCGATAAAGCAATAACTACTTCCCTTTCAACAACAGCTTTACCCAAGGCAACACTTACAAAAAAATTACCATTATTAGTTTTAACTAAGCTACCATTATTAATAGTAGTATTTACTAGCAAAGGATTAATGTTTTGTAATACTATTTGTTGATGTTGCAGTACTTTAAGTTGTTCTCTTTTATTAGCTTCTTCAATTTGCAACATCGCTAATGCGGTTTCATGCTTATCGCCAGCAGTGCTTTTAGTTTCGTTGGCAGCACTTGCATGCAAATCGGCAAGTACTTGTTCAATATCTTTTATTTTAGTGGCAAGCAGTTGTAAAAAATAATGATGTACTGCTTTTTTTTGTAGTGTGTACATACTTGTAAATAACAATTAAGCATAAAAATTGGTCAAAAAAAAACAATACTATCTTAATGCTAAGGTGTAAATTATTTTTTTCCCTCGGCTTTATTAAGCTTATAACTTAAAGCACCCGACGGACATTTTTTTACCGCCTCAATTATTTCAGCGGTGGTGGCATTATCCATATTTATCCAAGGCGATTGCTTGGGTTTAAATACACTAGATAAGTTTTTTACACAGTTGGCGCTGTGTATGCACAAGGTATTTTGCCACACAATAGTTACTTCGCCGTTGGTATATTCTTTTTTTACTGCTTTACTATCCATAAAAAAATATTTTATAATACATCTTTAAATGCATCTACCTTATCAAAAACCGATTTTGCAAATGGACACAAAGGCATAATTTTAATATTGTTTTGCCTAGCAAAATCAACCGCCTCACTTACCAATTGTTTGCCAGCACTTTGCCCCTTTAAAACATCATCTACTTCAGTATGGTCAATTATTATTTTTTGTGTTCCTGCCCATACGTACGTCATTTCGGCAACTACCCTATTATTTTGCTCAATAAAAAAAGAGCCTTTTAAGCCATTATCTTTTTGTTGTATTTGCATAATACAAGTTAGGAAAGTTTTAGGAAAAAATAAGAACGGAGATACTCCATTTATTAAGAAAACTATTCTATTCTATCCCCATTGGCATAAAAAGTAATTAAGGCTTTCAAGCTATCTTTAAGAGAACCAGATGCTTCATCAAAAAGATTGTCTTTCATTTTTTTAGACGCCTTATTGTCGTTCGATTTTTTAATTCCATTTCGTACTGTTTCTAATTCATCAAAAAAAATGGCTACTCCTTTTTCATAAAAAGGGTTTATTGCCTCAATGGTAAGTAAATAATCTTCACAGTCGTTTACAATACTATTTATCTCAGTTACATTTTCTGTAGTATGCCGCCTAGGTATTTTATTATATAATGTGGTTAATGCAATAGTTACTTCGTTCATTTTAGTATGTTATAAAACAAATGTACGTAAGGTTTAAGTGCGGAAAGAATAGTAGCTCTTTTAAAATAGTACAATTATTACCTATCCCTTATACTTCTTCACAATTACACTAGCATTATGCCCACCAAAACCAAATGTATTGCTAAGTGCAGCATTTACAGTTTTGTGTTGTGCCTTGTGAAAGGTAAAGTTTAGCTTGGGGTCAAGCTCTGGGTCGTCGGTAAAGTGGTTAATGGTAGGCGGTACTATATCTTTAGTAACTGCCATTATACAAGCTAGGGCTTCTAAAGCACCTGCTGCACCAAGGCAATGGCCTGTCATACTTTTGGTACTGCTTATGTTTAGGTTATAAGCATGGTTGCCAAAAACATTTAAAATAGCTTTTGTTTCGGCTATATCTCCCAGCGGCGTACTGGTGCCGTGTACATTTATGTAATCAATATCGCTAGGCTGCATATTGGCATCTTTTAATGCTACTTTCATTACATTATTGGCACCTAACCCTTCTGGGTGTGGGGCAGTAATATGATGAGCATCGGCAGTAGCACCGCCACCTGCTATTTCACAATAAATTTTTGCACCTCTGGCAAGTGCATGCTCCAAACTTTCTAATACTAAAACACCGCTACCTTCTCCCATTACAAAGCCATCTCTGTCTTTATCAAATGGGCGGCTTGCTGTTTTAGGGTCATCGTTTCTTTCGCTAAGGGCTTTCATGGCGTTAAAACCGCCCATACCGCTTGCACTTATAACAGCTTCGCTACCGCCTGTAATAATTACATCGGCTTTACCTAGGCGTATTAAATCGAATGAATCTATTATAGCGTTAGTGCTAGATGCACAAGCTGAAACAACTGCATAATTAGGCCCTCTAAATCCATGACGCATAGATATTTGCCCTGCGGCAATATCCAATATCATTTTAGGAATAAAAAAGGGGTTAAACCGTGGAGTACCATCGCCAGAAGCAAAGTTTATTACCTCTTCTTGAAAGGTAATTAATCCGCCAATTCCACTGGCAAAAACTACGCCTACTCTGTCCACATCTACATTTTCTTTAGATATACCTGCGTCTTTAACGGCTTCGTCGCTTGCAATTAATGCAAACTGGCAATAACGGTCTATTTTACGGGCTTCTTTTCTATCTAAATAAGCAGTGGGGTCAAAGTCTTTAACTTCACAGGCAAATCTTGTTTTAAACTTGCTGCAATCGAATTGTTTGATATTATCGCAGCCACTTACGCCATCTAGCAACCCTTGCCAATATTCAGCAACAGTTTTACCCAATGGAGTAAGGGCACCCAATCCAGTTACTACAACTCGTTTTAAATCCATAAAATTTGCCTGTGATCGTTAATAGTTTTTAATTACTTAGCATGCTCTTCTAAGTAAGTATTAGCTTGACCAACAGTAGTGATGGTTTCAGCTTGTTCGTCGGGAATAGAAATATTAAATTCCTTTTCAAATTCCATAATTAATTCTACGGTGTCCAAACTATCGGCACCTAAATCATTAGTAAACGAAGCTTCTGGTGTTACCTCGGCTTCATCTACACCTAATTTGTCAACAATAATTTTCTTTACCCTTGTTGCAATGTCTGACATGATAATAAAATTTAGTTTTTACTGAAAGCAAAAATATACTTTTTGTAATAAATACAAAGAAATATATAAGAAAGGAAAAAAGGGCATATTAAAGGCAATTTTTTCAAAAAAAATTGTATATTGTATGTCCTACGCTAGCAACTACCAAAAACTAAACAATTTGTTATGGCCTTAAAACAAATAGACCACGGTACCAAAGAGTATGAGCAAATGGTAAATTTGCGTAACGATTTGCTACGCCGCCCTCTAGGCTTATCTTTTGCCCCTGATGAGTTGGCAAGAGAAAAAGAAGATATTTTAATTGGAGCTTTTGACGAAGACGAAATTTTGGCCTGTTGCCTACTTACCAAAGCTGATGATAAAACGCTTAAACTACGCCAAATGGCGGTACAAAATAATTTGCAGGGCAAAGGTATTGGAGCTAGTTTAATGAATTTTGCCGAAAACGTAGCCCGAGATAAAGGCTATAAAAAAGTAATGATGCATGCCCGTAAAAATGCCATGGGCTTTTATGAAAAACTAGGCTATAAAGCAACTGGTAACGAGTTTGAAGAAGTTACACTACCCCATTATGTAATGGAAAAAAGGTTGTAATTAAAAAGTAAATCTGTATTTTAAAACCAAAGAATCTAATTCACCAATTACAGTTGGCTGAGGGATAAAGGAATTATTTTGATAGATATAATGAATAACTTCTTTTGTAGTAGGATCAACAATAAAATATTCTTTTACACCTTTAGTTTCGTACAATTCTTTTTTTCTTACTAAATCATGACTTTCGTTGCCCTTGCTAAGTATTTCAATTAAAATATCTGGCACACCATGTATATGCTCTTTAATGATTGATGAATTTTCGTTTAATACAATTATTAAGTCGGGCTGTACAGCATTACTTTCTTCATCTAAATAAACATCAAAAGGTGCAGTAAATACAATGCCTGTCTTATTAGGTTTTAAAAATGAATGAATTGCTGATAATAATTCTGAAATTAATAATTGATGTTTTGAAAGTGGTGATGGCGACATATAAAGGGTTCCGTTTATAACTTCACACAACGTACCCTCTGGCAGTATTTTAAACACTTCCATTGCCGTTTTAGGTGGTTGTTGAAGCAAATTATTCATACTCAAATATACAAGATTTATTTCTTTATTTTCTCTTTAAAAATCATCCTAGCGGTATGTACATCATCGCCATCAAAAGCATCTTTAGGTACTATAAAAAAACTACGAGGGTTAAAGTATAAATGAAAAAAATGAGGGCTTTCCATAAAACTGCTAAACTCACCCCAAGCCCAGCCTTTTCTACCTCTTTCGTTTTCTAAAGCAAACTCATCATCGTGTAAAGAAGCTTTAAATTTATCTTTAAAGGTTTGTGCTTTTTTATATACCATCCTAGGCATAATAAACCAAAATAAAAGCATTAGCGATAGCCACAAAACAGTGCTAATTAAAAAAGCTTGTGGCGTTACTCTTTTAAAAAAAAATAAACCTGCAGATAGTAATGAAAACACATTCACTAATATCAACATTATTTTAATTTCTTTTCTAGTTATAAAATGAAAACGTAATGCCTGTAAGGTTTTGCCTTTATCGTAGGTAAAATAATTTGATATCATTCTGCAAAGATAATTATTAGCCTACTTATTTTATTTACAAACTTCGCCAGCCACTTTGCCATTTCCATCTGCAGGCATACCACCAATTAATCTACCTCTTAATGCTGCATTAAAAAAACTTACTCTACGGTTTGTGGCTTTTCCTTCAATAGTGCTATTGTCGGCTATAGGCTTTGTATCACCAAACCCCACGGCAATCAAGCGTTTACAATCTACACCCATAGCTACTAATTCGTTACTAATTGCTAAAGCTCTTTTTTCGGTAAGTAGTTGATTTTTTTCAGCATCGCCACTATTATCTACATGAGCTTCTACACGTATTAAGCTTATATAGGTTTTAGCATCTAAATAATTTTTTATTATAGCTAAGACTTCTTTACTCTCTGGCAATAGCTCGTAAGAGCCTGTTTTAAAAGCAATAGATTTACTTAAAACTATTTCATGACCTTCCAATTTATAATCTTGTGCAGCAGCAAAAATGCTAGTAGCTACCAAAATAAGGGTTACTAAAAATTTCATTTTATAATTATTTTTATGCAAGATAAATCTTTAATGGATATGCATTTACACAAATATTTATGTATAAAAAAATTACAGAAAAAATATTTTTTTGGAAAATAAAATGTTACACCCATACCTTTGCAGTAGTTCTTACAACATCATTCTTATCAAGAAAGGCAGAGGGTAATGGCCCGATGACGCCTTGACAACCAGCCGTGGTTTGTGTCTCACAAATCACAGCAAAGGTGCCAATTCCATCCGCTAGTTAGCGGAAAGATAAGTCAGTGTACAAGCTTAATTTATTTACTAAAAATATTTATAGCCCATCCTGATTTATTGGATGGGTTTTTTATTTGCATATACGCAGATAAAATTCTTATTCAATAAACCATTCACACTCTCCTCTTTTTTGATAAAATTTTTTATTCATCTTTTAAAACCATTTTATCATGAGCAACGCAACACAATTGATTCACAGTATTCCTGTAGATGCTTTAACTGGCAGCATTAGTGTACCTATTTACCAAACCAGCACTTTTGTACAAGAGGCACCAGGTGTAAACAAAGGTTACGATTATGCCCGTAGTAACAACCCTACCAGAGCTACGTTAGAAAGTATTATTGCAAAATTAGAACATGGTAGCACAGGCA
>JAGNRZ010000031.1 GCA_017988335.1 Ferruginibacter sp. | reverse complement strand
GGAGATATGTATAAGCGACAGGTACCTTCTCCATGGAGATACGGACAAACTGTACCTACAGGACCATATAGAATGGACAGATTGAATGGCCCAGTAGGCGGTGGTCCAGTTATTCAAAATCCTGCAGGATTTATTTCTGATGTAGTTGCTTTGGGTGATTTAGGATCAGGAACTGCATTAAATGGTACTTGGACATTGGCTTTAGCTGATGGAGGTCCTGGCGATGTTAGTACATTAACCAATTGGGAATTAAAAGTAACCTATACAGTAGGTGTAGCTGCTACAAGAGCTGTTTGGACTCCAAACGGTCCTGGAAGTGGTTTATTCTCAGATGCTGCTGCTACAGTTCCTTACACTGGAACACCAGTAGACTCAGTTTGGACTAGACCAACACCTAGTGGTACTTACAATTATGATGTAACGGTACAAAGCTTATCGGCTTTACCTGCTACACCTGCTACGCCAATGGCTGGTGGTAATGCAAATAATACAGTAGCATTTAATGTTTCTAATAACAGTGGAGTTCCAATGAGCTTAACGGGTATTTCTAGTAACGCATGGACTTCTGGAGCTATTACGGCAAGAGCTTTCTTTAAAACAACTCCTATTGCTGGTAACCCAGGTTTAATAAACACTGCTAATGGTTGGACTTTAGCTACTGGATCTAACCAAGCAAGTAATGTTACAGTTAATACACTTAACCCTGTATTAACTGCTTTATCAGGTATTATTATACCAGATGGAGGTACATATGGTATTGCTCTTGAATTTACTGGTGCTACATTCCCTGCTTACACTAATGGTACTGCTACAACAGTATCTTATACCAACAATGGTTGTACAATTACAACTGGTGGTAATGTTGGTTGGGGTGGTCCTGCTACACCTGGTCCTATGGCTAATAACCCAAGGAACTTTAATGGTACAGTTACTTTGGTACCAGCTAATGCAGCTCCTACTTGTACTTCTCCAGCAAGGAGAGTAGTAGTAAATGTTTATGAGCCTGTTAAGATTACTCTACCAACTCCGCTTAATGTTACAACGTGTACTAACAGATCTGTAAGTATTTCTACAGATGCAACTGGTAGTGGTGTGGCATATCAATGGCAGTTGAGTACAACTAACGGTAGCCCTAATAGTTTCGTAAACATTGCAAATGGTGCAAACTATAGCGGTGTAACTACAAAAACATTAACTATTATTAACCCTCCAACAAGTTGGAATGGTTATACATACAGATGTTTTATAACTGGTACTGCTCCTTGTAAGCCAGATTCTACTAGCGTATTCTACACTAACTTAACGGTTAACCCATTACCAACAGTGGTAATTACAGCTAACCCTTACACTAAGTTATTCCCTGGATTAAGAACTACTATAACTAATACATCTGCTCCTGCAGCCGCATCTTATGTGTGGAGGAGAAATGGTGCAATAGTTGGTGGTAATACTTCACAAATAACTGTTGATGTAGATGGAATGGGTGACTATGATTTAACTGTAACAGATGTTAACGGTTGTATAGGAACTTCAAACACTGTTACTATATCAGACTCTGCATCTGGTAAAGTGTTTATCTATCCTAATCCAAACAATGGTATATTCCAGGTTAGATACTATAGTCCATTAGATCGCAGAAGCCCACGTGGTATTAATATTTATGATGCTAAAGGTTCAAGAGTTGCTATTAATCAATTTAGCAATACTGCACCTTACACCAGAATGGATATTGATTTACGTAAACATGGTAAAGGAATTTACTGGGTTGAAGTAGTTGATGGAAATGGTGAAAGATTGGCTGTAGGTAGAGCGGTTGTTTTATAACAATTGGTTTAACTACTAATAAATAAAAAACCCTCCGAATATTCGGAGGGTTTTTTTATGGCTTTAACTTATTGCCTCGTTTTATTTTTATTTGCTATTACTATACCTAACAAAATAATTAGTAAACTTATCCATACTCCAATATTCATATTAAAGCCATGAATTAAGTCCCAACCAATTGCAATAAAAGGAATACCATATGTTACTGCACTTGCAAAAACAGGGCCTGCTTTTTTCATAAGTACATAAAACAATATAGATGCAACTGTAGTTCCTAAAACACCAAGTAATGCACTAGCCCCAATTGACTTTATAATAGTTATGTTATTAAAATCAAGCTGGTGAGTATTGGTTAATAATAAAATAATTAACGCTGGTATAATTAAAAAACTAAACGCCAATGCTGCTATTTGCATACTGGGTACTCCACTTAGTTTTTTGTTTACCATATTTACATTAAGACCATAAAAAAAAGTAGCTACTAAAATATAGCCTACGTATAACAAGTCGCCTGTTTTACCACTTTTGCAAAAAAATAAAGCAATGCTACCAGCAAAACTTATGCAAATACCTAGTATTTGATTTTTTGTAGGTTTTAATGCAAAAAAGCCAATGCCTACAAATATTACAAAAATAGGTGTAAGGCTATTTAAAGCACCTGCAAAAGAGCCATCTAACTTAGTTTCGGCAAGTGTAAATAAAAATGCTGGAAAAAAACTTCCTAAAAGACCTGATAAAACGGCATAGTTTCTTTTATCTTTTGGAATAGAGATATAGGCTTTAATACCCAATGGTAAAATGAATATACCAGCAAAAAATATCCGCAATGCAGCAACTTGGTAAGGAGATAAAACAGGCTTCGAAAAATCATTATTTTCAAACATTCCTAATTTCATTAACTCAAAACTACTGCCCCAAATTAGTGCTAATACAATAAAAATTACCCATTTTAAAACACCTTTGTTTTGCATAATAAAAATTAAGAGGCAAAGTTGGGTGCTTTATCTGAGTTATAAAAAAATAAGATTAGCGTAGATTTTACACATCTTTTATAAATATTTGCTTTTGAAGCAATTTTCTTCTATTTTTATCCCATCCATTAAACTTTACCATTAAAGACTTATTATTAATATCTAAAACTTAAAAAAATTATGGGATTTATTAAAGAGTTTAAAGAGTTTGCTGTTACAGGTAATTTATTAGAATTAGCATCAGCAGTAATTATTGGTGGCGCCGTAGGAAAAATCATTAGCTCATTGGTTGATGATATAATTATGCCAATTATTGGTTCAATTATAGGCTCTGATTTTAGCAAATTGCAAACCGAAATTAATGGAGCAACAGTTAAATATGGTGTTTTCATCCAAAACATTGTAAACTTCTTTCTTATTGCTTTAGTACTTTTTGTAATTATAAAGGGTGCTAACAAAATGAAAAAGAAACAAGCTGAAGAAGCACCTACAGGACCATCTTCTACAGATGCGTTATTAATGGAAATTAGAGATTCCTTAAAAAAATAAGCTATCAAAAATGCATAAAAAAGTACGCCTATTTTGGGCGTATTTTTTTATACGCAACCTTATTACACAAAAAACTGTCTTAGCAAAAACAATTATTTATATAAAATAAAATTTTTATGAAGAAACTATTATGTATAGCGGTATTTGGTTCAATCTTTACGCTTACTAGTAAAGCACAAAGTACCGACGATGCTAAAAAAGCAGCCGATGCAGCAGCTGCAAAATTAACAGCGAACAAAGCTGATATGAAAGACGGCTGGACAAAAGGTGGAACATTCAACCTATCTATAAACGAAGCTGGTAGAAATGATTACTGGATAAAAGGTGGTGAAAAACAAGCTATTGGTGTTAGAGCTTTAGTTGATTATGCATTTGATAGAAAAAAGGGTAAAACCAATTGGTTAAACTTAGTTAGAGCTAGATATGGTGTGCAAAAAGCTACTTCTACAGGAAAAAAATTTTTGAAAAATGATGACTTTTTAGCTTTCAGTTCTACTTATGGTAAAGAATTTAGAAAAAATTGGAGTTATGCTGGCTTCTTTAGTTTAGAAACTCAGTTTGATGAGTTTATGACTCCTGGTTCTATTAAATTAGGTCCTGGTTTATTATATAAGCCTAATGCACATTTTAATTTATTAGTTTCTCCAGCAATGGCAAACGTTACAACAAAATTAAATAAGAGCTACAAAAATATAGACACCCTTGGCGTTGCGGCTGGTAAATCTGCAGAGTTTGGTTTGGGAGCTTTTGCACAAGCTAATATTAATTATGATATTGCTAAGGGTGTAAACTATAAATCGGTAGCTACAGTTTATTCAAATTATTTAAACAAGCCAGGCAATATTATTTTTGATTGGAATAACTTGTTTACTCTTACAGTAAATAAATATTTAGGTGCTACTGTAATGTTAAATGCCCGTTACAACGATTTTGAAATTGGTCGTATGCAATTGCAACATGCAATTGGCGTAGGTTTAAGCTATAAATTGTAAGGCTATTCAACTCATGTGTTTGAGTACCTAAAATAAAATTACTACTTTTGCAACTCCCCATAGTTTTGGGGAGTTTTTTTTACCTGCTTTTGTAAAAACTTACTTAGCTAGACTTATTAAACTTACATCATATGAAAAAGTTACTACTCCTTTTGGTAGTTACTTACATACACTACAATGCTAAAAGCCAAAGTACCGATGCTGCAAAAAAAGCATCTGATTTTGCGGCATCTAGCTTAAAAAATAAAAAAAATGATTTAAAAGATGGGTGGACAAGTGGTGGAACATTTAATCTTAATATTAATGAGGCAGGTCAAAATCATGATTGGACTTTTGTGAAAAAAGGGGAAGAGATGTCGCTAGGTGCCAGAGTAATTATTGACTACTCTTTTGATAGAAAAAAAAGTAAAAAAAACTGGTTAAATTTAGTACGGGCTCGTTTTGGAGTTCAAAAAACTAGTTCATCGGGTAAGCAATTTTTAAAAAACGATGATTTTATTGCTTTTAGCTCAACTTATGGCGAAGAGTTTAGTAAAAGCTGGAGTTATGCTGGTTTTTTTAGTTTAGAAACCAGATTTGAAGGCTTTTTTTCGCCAGGATACATAAAGCTAGGTCCCGGAATTTTGTATAAGCCCAATACACATTTTAATTTATTAGTCACACCTTTAATATCTAATATTACTACAAAATTCGCCCCTAGCTTAAAATCTGTAAAAAAGTTTGATGTAGATAGTGGTAGGTCTGTAGCTTGGAGTTTAGGAGCATTTGCACAAGCCAATATTAATTATAATGTTGCAAAAGGGGTTAACTATAAATCCGTAGGTACTATTTATTCAAATTACCTACAAAAGCCCGGCAATATTATATTTGATTGGAATAATTTGTTTACACTAACTGTAAATAAACTTATTGGAGCAACGGTTATTATAAACACTAGATACAATGATTTTGAAATTGGAGGTATGCAGCTACAACACTCTATAGGCGTAGGCTTAAGCTATAAATTATAACTTTTCCACAATTTTATTTTTTAGCCTAAATGCTTTTTTACCCTTTATTTAATCCCTACATTTGTAGCCCGATGCATTTCACATCGGATTTTTTATAACTATAGACAAGTGACCAACGAAACATACCAAATAAAATTAGCCGAGTTTGAAGGGCCATTCGATTTACTACTTTTTTTTATTGAAAGAGATGAATTAGATATTTACAATATTCCCATTACAAAAATTACCAACGATTTTTTGGCTTTTATACACTCTACTGAAAAATTAAATATTGAGCTTAGTAGTGAGTTTATTTTATTTGTAAGTACACTAATGCGTATTAAAGCAAAAATGCTTTTACCTCGTAAAGAAATAGATGCACAAGGCAATGAAATTGATCCAAGGCAAGAGTTAATTGACAAAATCTTAGAGTACAAAAAGTTTAAAGAAGCTAGTACTCAAATGGCCGAAATGGAAGCCATAAGAATGTTAATGGTAAAACGTGGTAATCTGCATAAAGAGTTAATTCAAATTGGTGAAGATGCTGGTGAAGGAACAGAAATACAAGCTGTTACTTTATTTAAGCTAATGAAAGCTTTTGAAAAAGTAGCTCAACGTCTTCATGAAAAAAATAATAAGCCTGTACATACTGTTGTGCAATATGCTTATACCATGGAAGAAAGCCGAAGTTATGTTATGGAAAGCTGTAAGGCAGACAAAACGCTTTCGTTTGAAAAAATATTTGATGTATGCCAAGATAGAATACATGCCATATTTTTATTTTTAAGTTTACTAGAACTTATTCAAATGAAATACATGACTATTGTTATTGGCGAAGGCCGTAATAATTTTTTAATTGAGTGGAATGAAGAAAGGGAAGACGATAATGCTACAGAGTTTATTATGCCAGAGCAGTTAAATTAATTTTTTATTTTCTTATCTCCAACAAAATAGGCTTAGCAGATTTATCTAAATAGGTTTGTAATTGTTGTAAAAAAATAGGTGCCACAGTTGGGCAGCCCCAGCTTTCACAAATAGGATAATTTACTTCCTCAGTAGGTACACAACTATGGCTGTGTAATACCACCGCCCTTGCAAAAGCATTATTATTACTACTATCTAAACCATATAATTTATAAGCTAAGCCAAACTTACCATTGTACGATTTACCAACTTTATATTTTCCTAACGAAGTGCAAAGGCTGTTGGGCTGGTTGCTAAAAATAATTTCTTCTGTGCTTTGTGTACCACTACCATGCGTTACTAAACCACTTAGTTCAACAGAATCCTTTACAACATTGTACACAAAAAACCTTTTATAGTTAGATGGTATTTTCATGTCAATTAAAAAGCAATGAGTAGTATTAAACTTATTGGCTTTTAAATATTTTTTTAAACCCATTGGCGAAATTGATAAAGTAGCCGCATTATTTTTTACGCTTGGTTTACTAGCTGGTTTTGCTACTTCGGTTTTTGCTATTTTATTTTTTGGTTTATACCAAATAAAATAGGCAAACGTAGTTGCTGTAATTAAGCAAAGAAAAAATACGCTGGTCAAACGCATAATAAGTTTCATGTAGTGCAATGTATTTGATGCAGAACGAAACTGTTTCCATAAAAATTATGTGGGGAGTGTTAAAGAAAAGAGAAAGGTGGTGTTGCTCAAAGATGGCACGGATTAGCAGAGATAACTAATAGGTTTTTATTTCATAAACTTTAAAATGAAACCTATCGTTATTAGAAATATGCCAATCATCTAAAAATACCAATTCCTTATTACCTCCTGGAATTATATCTAAGAAGACATAATCCAACTTTTGAGTAGAGAAAGATTGAGTATCAATATCTATAGTATCCTTTGTATTATAAAGTTTAAAATGAAGATGTTGAGTAGTTTGATTATCATAATAGTAAAGGAGAATTTTATCCCCTCTACTATCAATAAATGAAGTTAAAGAATCACTTGTACTTTTAAACTTGCTTAAAAGTATTTCGCTATTTTTAATCAATCCAATTCTTTCGAAAGCAGCAACAAGATTACTATCTTGGCTTGAATATACTTCATAATCTAAATAAGGATTACTTTTTTGAACTCTTTTAAATGCTTTATCTTTTTCTGCTTCTGACATAGTCGGTGTCATAAGAAATGCATAAGATTTTCCTGATTTTGCTTCGCCAATATATTTTACTGATAGTTTTTTTTGCTCTTTTGGAGATTCGTTTTTTACTTCTATTTTCTCTCGTTCGTTTATATTACTGCTACAAGATGGGGCAATAACAATTGACAAGAGTATAAAAACAAAGATGACACCTTGTGAAAAGACATCATCTTTATAAATATTGAGCTTAGAAAACATTTTATATTTATTTTCATGGTCAGACGGGGCGTCAGGCCAAGTTTACTTCACCAACTCCTCCACACTTACAGTACTCATTTCTCTTAACACTTCTGCAATTCCATTGGCATCAATACCAATTTCTTCGTAAAGTTGTTTGGGTGTACCATGCTCCACTAATCTATCGGGTATGCCTAATATTTTTACTGATGCTTTGTAATTATGTGCATTCATAAACTCTAACACTGCACTACCAAAACCGCCAACTACTGTTCCATCTTCTACCGTAATTATTTTACCGTAATTGGTAAATACTTCATGTAACATTTCTTCATCAATAGGTTTGGCAAAACGCATATCGTAATGTGCTGGGTTAATACCTTCGGCTTTTACTGTACGTATGGCTGCGGCTGCAAAATTACCAGGGTGTCCAAAACTAAGTATGGCAATATCCTTACCGTCTTTTAATTTTCTTCCTTTACCTATTTGTATTTTTTCAAACGGAAACTTTTCCGCCATGGTATCTTTTTGCAACTCTGGCATTACTCCCTCACCTCTTGGGTAGCGAATAACAATAGGCAATTCCAAATCATCTAATTGCGATGTGTACATAATGTTACGCAATTCTTTTTCATTCATAGGTGCAGCCACAATTAAGTTAGGTATGCATCGCATATATGCTATATCATAACAACCATGGTGTGTTGGGCCATCATCACCTACTAAACCAGCTCTGTCTAAACAAAATATTACGGGTAGTTTTTGTATAGCAACATCATGCACCACCATATCGTATGCTCTTTGCATAAATGATGAGTAAATGTTGCAAAACACTTTCATGCCTTGTGTGGCTAAGCCTGCACTTACTGTTACTGCATGTTGCTCTGCAATACCTACATCAATAGCTCTATCTGGCATAGCCTTCATCATATATTTTAATGATGAGCCACTTGGCATGGCTGGCGTAATGCCAAATACTTTATTATTTTGTTGTGCTAATTCTAAAATAGTAAATCCAAAAACATCTTGATACTTCATGGGCTGAGGCATATCAAATGTTTTCTTTTGCAACTCACCTGTTACTTTATCAAACAAACCCGGTGCATGCCAAAGTGTTTGGTCTTTTTCTGCCAAATCGTAACCTTTACCCTTAACCGTTACTATGTGCAAAATTTTGGGTCCTGGTATTTTCTTTAAGTCTTGTAAAGTATCTACCAGCTTGGTAATGTTATGTCCATCTATTGGGCCAAAATATCTAAGTTTTAACGCTTCAAATAAATTAGCACTGCTACTCACCATGCCCTTTACACCTTCATTTAGTTTGTGTGCCATGGCACGGCTAAAATCTTTGCCTATGGGCAATTTGCCTAATATATTCCACACTTCATCTTTTACTTTATTATAAGTAGGGGAAGTTGTAATATCTGTTAAGTATTCTTTTAGTGCACCCACATTAGGGTCTATGCTCATGCAATTATCATTTAAAATAATAAGCATGTCAGCATCGGCAACACCAGCATGGTTCATAGCTTCAAAAGCTAAACCAGCCGTCATAGCACCATCGCCAATTACGGCTACACTTTTTCTATCTTCTCCTTTATGCTTAGCGGCAATAGCCATGCCCAAGGCTGCACTTATGGAGGTAGATGAATGCCCTACACCAAAAGTATCGTACTCACTTTCGCTACGTTTAGGAAAACCACTTAAACCTTTATATTTTCTGTTGGTAGGAAAAGCGTCTCTACGACCAGTCAAAATTTTATGCCCATAAGCTTGGTGACCAACATCCCAAACCAATTGATCGTAAGGAGTGTTGTAAATGTAATGTAAAGCCACACTTAATTCTACCACACCTAGGCTGGCACCAAAATGCCCACCGTGTACACTTACTACATCAATAATATACTGGCGAAGTTCATCGCATACTTTATGTAAATCTTCTCTACTGATTTTTTTTAAATCTTCAGGAGAATTTATGTTACTTAATAAAGGACCAGCTTTAATTTCCATGCTTTTAATTTGCTGTGCAAAGGTAAG
Organism: Ferruginibacter sp.; assembly: GCA_017988335.1. Classification (GTDB taxonomy): domain Bacteria; phylum Bacteroidota; class Bacteroidia; order Chitinophagales; family Chitinophagaceae; genus Ferruginibacter. The sequence continues at coordinate 12,989 of JAGNRZ010000031.1, read as the reverse complement.
TTTTTACACTTGCTTAGTTTGGATTTTAACAAGTTTTAAAGGAAAAAGTTCAACAATTATTTAATATATAATTTATAACTACCTGTTATGGTACTTGTTCCTTTTTTATCCCACACTTTAAAGGTTACAATTACATGATTTCTTTTATCATCGATTTTTGTAATAATTGCTTTTAGGGTAATATACCTAGCATCTTCTGGGCTTACGCCTGTTTCGGTATATGCAGCAAATAAATCATCGGATTTTAAAACCACTGCTCCAGTGCTTAAAATAATTTTTTCGCTAGCACCAGGATACACTTTATCATTAATAATTGCCCATCCGCTATCGACAATTATTCTAAGATTTACCTTTTGATTGACGTCCACTTTATTATCTGGTGGCACAGGTGTTTCATCTTCAAAAACTAGGTAAGCACTTTCTACCTTAAAGCCATTTGATTGCATTTTTATGTTATTAGTAACATTGGTTACTTCTTGTGAGCTAGTTTGTACTGGCTGCTTTGGTTTAGCTTTTTTTATTTGGGCAGATAAGCTACTCAGCAAACTAAAGCAGAGTGCTAATGCTAATACTATTTTTTGCATGTTGTAAATTTTAAGTAAGATAAAAATATTACTGATACTTTAAAACAGTTTTACCATTAAATATTTTACGGCACAAATGTAAAAATAACCACTGCATGTTTTTCAAAGTCTGATTGCACTCGTATTTCATATCGTTTTCCATCGGCCTCAACCACCATTACACCTGTATTAGGTGGTATTTCACCAAGGTTTTCTGCTTGTAGTAGTAACTCAATGGCTTCGCCTTTATTGGGGAAAGGTATAGTAAACTGTAGTGGCTTAGCTGAAATAAGTTGCTTTACAATAACAGGTTTTTTATTTATAAATACAGAAACTGTATCACCATCTATTTGTGCATTATCATATAAGCTAATTTTTATTACCGAATCTTTTACAGAAACTATTTGTTGAATATCCAGCTTTCTGTCTAAGGGTGCAATTATTGAGGTGTCTGGTTTGGCACTAGAAATTACTAAGGGCTGGGTTTCAATAGTATCAACTTGAGCAGGTAAATACTTTTGCTTATTTCTAAAAAAGTGATTTATTTTTTTCGAAATAAAAAAATCGCTGGAGAAAACAGGTTTATCTATTCGTTGTAAAGCTACAAGCAATTCTTCCGTAGGATAGCAAGTAGTATCAATTGAAATACCCGACCATTTACCTGTTAAATATTTAGTGTCGTTAATTTTACTGTATAAAAGTTCTAATTTTTTTTCGCAAGGATGAAGTGTATCGGGTAATAAAACAAAGGCATACCCAAACTCTTCTAGGTTTGCCAATTTTGTTTTTTTATTTATTTTTCCTTCAAAGCGGTAGAGTACAAATCGGCTAGTGTCGGAGTAGGCAAAAGTGTAACCATACAAATTTTTACCCTCTTGATAAATGTGCACTTCAAAATTATCAGCCCCATAGCCCTTGCCAGAGTTTCTGCTTATTTTACCGTTCCAAAACCCTGCTAATTTTTGTGCAAATGAAACTTCATTTACAAGGCATACGCAAATAAAAAGTATAAGTAGTTTTTTTATCAAAGGCCGTTATTTACCTTTAAAGTTACTATTTTATGTATTGCATTAATGTTAAAATTAAGTCGGGGTTAGGGCAATTATTTAAATATTTTTCTTGCTCATCTTTAGTGCAAACACCAGGGTAATCTCCCTCTTTTAATTCCATATCTTCTATAACCTGAAAATGCAAATGCGGTGGCCAGCCACCATTTTCTTGTGCATTACCAAAGTAGCCAATACTATTTCCTCGGTTAATATATTGACCTTCGGTTACGTTAGCAATACTTTGTAAAGAAAGATGACCATACAAGGTGTGAAAAGGAATAGTTTCTAATTGATGTTGTAAAATTATAGTAGCTCCATAATCTCCTTTATTGTTATTATACGCTACACTATGCACCATACCACCTAATGGTGCATGTATTGGTGTGTTTACTTCTCCCCAAATATCTATTCCCAAATGTATAGTACGAGGCTTGGACTTATTAGCAAAATGATTATGTACACTATAAACCACCCTATCTTCGGCATAGCCACCAATAGCATATTTGCAATTAGCGGCTGTAATTTTTTGCGACACATAAGCCGAAAATGCATCTACATCATTTAACAATGCTGCTGTTAGCTCAGTATTAGATGCTGTAAAATTCATGTGCAAAAGGTTGTCCTTTGCTTTATCAAAAGGAACTACTGCAAAAAAATCGTGGCTATACTTTTGTAAAAGATGGGATAGCCTTGTGGTATTATTCATATGGTAAAGCTATGCTTAATTAAATACATCATTAAGATTAAAAAAGAGTATAATACGGAGTAATGGACAAAAAGAATGGTTTTGAATAGAACTATGTGAAAGTCGATTCACATAACTTTATAAGGCATTCCTTTCTTATTGTAAAGAGAGCATTACCCAATATGTTTGGTATTTATATAATGAAAAAACACCAAAAAAAGCCAATGGAATAGAACCCTATTTTGGGCATTTGAAAACCCACCTTGACTTACATAGAGGGTTAAGAAAGGAGCGTCGAATCAACTTCACCAAGTGGTATATCTACTTCAGAAACAAATCCAAACTTTGAGTTTTTTTTAGCCAACTACCCGATAAATAAAAAAGAGGCTGCATGAAAACAGCCTCTTTTATTTATTGAACTAAAGATTTACGTCTTATTTAACTTTATTAATTACTTTGTTAGCACCTTCTTTAGCACCTTCTACTACTTTGTTAGCACCTTCTTTAGCACCTTCTACTACTTTATTAGCAGCACCTTCTACTTTAGCTTTTAAAGTATCACCAGCAGCTTGCATTTTGTTAGCTACAGTATCACCAGCAGCAGCAACAGGATTAGCAGCATTTTCAACAGCTTTTAAAGAATCAGCAGTTTGAACAGCTTTAATTGAATCAGCAGTTTTTTGAGCAGCTTCTTGAGCAGCTTTTTCATCATTGTTACAAGCAGTTAATAAACCTGCTACAGCGAAAATTGCAAATAATTTTTTCATTGTATTGTTTTAGTTTTTAATTTGGGTGCAAAAGTATACGCTTTTTTTGAACTATGCAAGTTTTAAGTAAAAATTGACATACGCCACTGAATATCAAAAAGATACATTCCTTAATAGTTCAAAAACAATAAGAAATTTTATTTTTTCCTAAAAAACAATCGAATAGGAACGCCTTTTAGCTTAAATTTTTCTCTTAGCTGATTTTCTAAATAATTACGATAAGGTGTTTTAATATCATCGGGGTAATTACAGAAAAATGCAAATGTGGGAATGTGGGTAGGTAATTGTGTTACATATTTTATTTTAACTGCATTGCCTCTTACTACTGGTGGATGATAACCTTCAATTGCTTTAAGCATTACATCGTTTAACTTAGAGGTAGGGATTTTTTGTTTTCTGTTTTCATATACTTCTAAGGCGGCCTCTATACTTTGAAAAATACGTTGCTTTTCTAAAACTGATATAAAAACTACTGGCACATCATTAAAAGGAGCTAATCTTTTCTTCAACTCCTTTTCATAATCTCTAGCGGTATTGGTTTGCTTATCTTCAATTAAGTCCCACTTATTTACTAACACAACTACTCCTTTACCTTTTTTTTCTGCTAAAGAATAAATAGCTAAATCTTGTGCTGATAAACCCTTGCCTGCATCTATTAATAATAAACAAACATCTGCCTCATCCAACGCTTTAATAGCACGAATTACAGAATAAAATTCTAAATCTTCATTTACTTTATTTTTACGACGAATACCCGCCGTATCAATTAACACAAAATCTTTATTAAACAAATTGTATCGGGTATGTATTGTATCTCTGGTAGTACCAGCTATATCGCTTACAATTGTTCTTTCTGTACCTACCAAGGCATTAAGTAAAGATGATTTACCTACATTGGGCTGGCCTATAATAGCAAACTTCGGTAATGCCGCCATCTCATCATTAATAGTACTATCTTCTTCACTTATTATTTCATTAATAGCATCTAATATTTCGCCAGTACCACTACCACTTATAGAGGATACAAAATAAATATGCTCAAATCCCATGCTATAAAACTCACTTGCTTCTAATAATCTTTCGTGATTGTCAACCTTATTTACTAATAAAAAAACTGGTTTTTTACTTCTACGCAACACTTGAGCAAAAGCATTATCTAATTCGGTAACTCCAGTTGCAGCATCTACCATAAAAATTACGGCATTGGCTTCTTCCACGGCAATTAGTACTTGCTTGGCAATTTCTTTTTCAAATACATCGCTACTGCCTTGTACAAAACCGCCTGTATCAATTACATTAAATTGCTTGCCAGCCCATTCTGCTATGCCATATTGCCTATCTCTAGTAACACCACTTACATCATCTACAATGGCTTTACGCTGCTCCAGCATACGATTGAAGAATGTACTTTTACCTACGTTAGGTCTACCTGTTATTGCTACTGTGAAACTCATACCCCTGTCCCCTAAAGGGGAACTTAATTTTAATGTTTATAATTTTTTCAAGCAATGCAAAAATTATACTACTTGAAACATAAATGCTTTCTAAATATTTATACACTTGCAAGTTCCCCCTTTAGGGGGCGGAGGGGGTTTAATATCCATACTCCCTCAAATGCAATTCATTATCTCTCCATTTAGGTCTTACTTTTACAAATAGTTCTAAAAATATTTTACTGCCTAAAAACTCTTCGATATCCTTTCTTGCTGCAGTGCCTATTTTTTTTATCATACTTCCACCTTCTCCTAAGATAATACCTTTTTGCGTATCTCTTTGTACAATAATTTCTGCCCTAATTTTTATTAATGTTGTTTTTTGGGTAAACTCCTGTACAAGCACAGTGGTGTGATATGGAATTTCATCACCAAAAAATTGAAATATTTTTTCTCTTACCATTTCACCTACAAAAAACTTGGTAGGCATATCGCTTAAATCATCCCCTTCGTAAAAAGGTTGTCCTTCGGGTAATAATTTTATTATACTTTTCAATAAAAAATCAATACCGCTTTTTTTAAGGGCAGACAGTATTACAATATCTTTACAATAGGCTTGTTTTCTATAAAAATCTACTACTAACTTTTGTTGGTCTTCACTTACTTTATCAGCTTTGTTTAAAACAACTATGCTAGGTACTTTTAATTTTAGTGCTGTAAATATTTGATGGCTTTCTTCAGGTTGCTCATTAATATCGGTAATTAATAAGGCTATATCAGCATCTTCTAAACTACCTTTTACTGCGGCCATCATTTTTTCATGCAGCTTGTATTTTGGTTCAATGATACCCGGTGTATCACTAAAAATAATTTGATACTCTTTAGTAGATAAAATGCCTTTTATACGATGCCTAGTAGTTTGTACTTTGTGAGATACAATAGCCAACTTCTCTCCTATTAAAGCGTTTAACAGAGTGCTTTTGCCTGCATTAGGCTTACCAAATATGTTTACAAAACCAGATTTCATTGATGAGTGGCTTGATTATAGCCCAATGCAAAACGCAATAAGAATTGAAGAAGGTAATCAAATTCTTTAGCACCAACATTTGGCTAAGAATAAAAAAAGGCTCTTTGGGAGCCAAATTAGTTGCGAAGCTTGGGATCGAACCAAGGTCCGCCAATCGGCGGATATGAGCCCTTACTGCTCCTTTACAATTTTAGACCGAATGAAATTTCTACCACTTGCTGTTTTTAGCTGCTTTTCCCTTACAATAGCATCTATTTTATTTTCAAACGATTCTTGATGAATAATTTTCCATGGCCTATACTTTACTGTCCATCCTTTTTTAGATAGCTCATTATGCGACTTAAATCTTTCTACCAAATTGGAGGTATAACCAATATAAATTTTATCATAAGTGCTGCTATAAAGAGCGTAAACAGTAAACATTAAAAGAACTTTAAATTAAAAAAGGCTCTTTGGGAGCCAAATTAGTTGCGAAGCTTGGGATCGAACCAAGGACCTTCGGGTTATGAGCCCGACGAGCTACCGCTGCTCTACTTCGCAATGCAAAAGTAATGCATTACGAAGTAGTTGCCAAATAATAAGTGATTTATAATGAATTATTATTGGCAAAATCAAGCTAGTAGCGGCTTGTATTAACTCTTTTTTATTGAGCTGCCATCCTTAGCTGTTGATTTTTTTATGGCAGGAGAACCTTCATAACGTATAGAGCTACCGTCGTTTGCTGCCGCCGTTAACTCTTTTGTTACATTTATTTTTACCGATGAGCCATCATTTGCATCGGCATTACATACATCTGATACAAATTCATCGCCATCAAACGACGAACCATCGTTTACTTCTACATTTAACGTATTTGATTTGCCTGACAAGTGCATGCTTGAGCCATCTTTAACCGTAACATTTAATGTGGTAGTATTAAAATCTTCTAATTTTACAGATGAGCCATCGTTACATGCAATATTCAAATTTTCTAGGTTAAACTTATTGGTATTTTTTACGGAGCTGCCATCATTAATATCTAAAGATGATAATTTAGACACACTTACTTTTACCTTAACCCATCTATCTCTACCATAATTATTTCCCCAATTATTTCTCTTTTTTACACCTATTACTAATTTACCATTTGCCACTTCAGTTGTTAAATCATCTAAATATTTTTGCTTTGATGCACTTGCTTCTACACTAGTTTTTTCGTCTTGTGTAATAATTAATTCAACCCCATCGCTTACTTTAATTTCGGTAAAAGATTGGTTGGCAACTCGTTGCTCTGTTACTTTTTCTTGTGCAGTTACCGATAATCCTAAAATTAGGCTTGCTGCTACTAGTAATTTTTTCATGTGTTATAGTTTTATACTTTATAAAGTAACAAATAGTTTATCTTTGTTGCATCAAGTTCTAAAAAATCGCAAAATTTCCGGGGTGCTTTACAAAAGGCTGAGATTACACCCGATAACCTGAACAGGATAATACCTGCGTAGGGAGAAATTGACACTACTCATTTTTTTGGTTTGCACACAACCGAAAATTTTGCACAAACTTTTTATTATGAAATACGTAATGACCATTTTGGCATTGGGCATATTGTGTGCAAAAGCTCAAAATAAAGACAAAAACTTTAATGACACCACTTACCTACAACCTGTAGAAGTTGCCGCTATAAGAGCAGCAGATAAAAGCCCTTTTGCAAAAACTAATCTTAATAAAGAAACTATAGAAAAGAATAATTTAGGGCAAGACTTACCGTTTTTGTTAAATCAAGTACCGTCTGTTGTAATTAATTCAGATGCAGGTAACGGTGTGGGTTACACTGGTATAAGGGTAAGAGGAACTGATGCTAGCAGAATAAATGTAACCCTTAACGGCATCCCTTACAATGATGCCGAAAGCCAAGGCACTTTTTTTGTTGATTTACCCGATTTTGCTTCATCTGTGAACAGCATTCAAGTACAACGTGGTGTAGGCACTAGCAGTAATGGCGTAGGTGCTTTTGGAGCTAGTGTTAACTTAAGCACTAATGAATTAAACAAAACTAAATATGCCGAAATAAATAATAGTTATGGTAGTTTTAATACGTTAAAAAACACTGTAAAATTTGGTAGCGGAATTTTAGGTAAGTACTTTACTATTGATGGTAGAGTGAGTAATATAAAAAGTGATGGGTATATTGATAGAGCTACAAGCGATTTAACCTCTGCCTATTTTTCGGGAGCATTTACAAATGCTAAAACATCTTTACGCTTAAATATTTTTACAGGTAAAGAAAAAACTTACCAAGCCTGGAATGGTGTAGCTGAAGCTTTTTTGAAAACAAATAGAACCTACAACCCTAGCGGTACAGAACGTATTGGCACTCCTTATGAAAACGAAACCGATAATTATACACAAACCCATTACCAATTATTTTACAACCAAAAATTAAATAGTTATTGGACAAGTAATGTGGCCATTTTTTTAACAAAAGGAAAAGGCTATTACGAACAATATAAAGCAGATAGAGAACTTTCGTCATTTGGTTTGCCCAACTATAACAATGGTAGTACCACAATTACAAATACTGATATTGTACGGCAGCTTTGGTTAGATAATGATTTTTATGGTTCTATTTTTTCTGCTCAATACAAAAAAAATAAAACACAGCTTACATTGGGTGGTGGCTACACAAAATACGATGGGCAACATTTTGGTGAAATTATTTGGGCAGCCACACAGGCTGCCGTACCAAAAAACTATAGATGGTATGATTTGCCAGCAACAAAAAAAGATGTAAACTTTTATTCAAAATGGACACAGCAAATAAATAATTACTGGCAGAGTTTTGTTGATATACAATACAGAAATGTAAATTATAATATTAATGGTTTTAGAGATAACCCTACTTTAAAAATTGGAGCTAAATATAATTTTTTAAACCCCAAAATTGGCGTTACTTATAATAGAAATAGCTGGCAGTGGTATGTAAGTTATGCTAGAGCAGCTAAAGAACCTAATAGAGATGATTTTGAAGCAGGGCTTGCACAACAACCTAAAGCAGAGTATTTAAATGATTTTGAAATGGGTATTGAAAGAAAAAAACCAACCTACAACTACGGTGCTACCATTTACTACATGCAATATAAAAACCAATTGGTATTAACTGGTAAAATAAATGATGTAGGAGCATATACTAGAACAAACATACCTAACAGTTACCGCATGGGTATTGAGTTGCAAGGTGGTTATGTTATAACTAAAAAAATAAACATTGCAGCAAACTTTACCATTAGCGATAACAAAGTGAAAAACTTTACAGAATTTATTGATGACTATGATAACGGTGCCCAACAAACCAAATTGTACAACAAAAGTACTATTGCTTTTTCGCCGAGTATGGTGGCTGGTAGTACCATTGCCATTACACCTTTTAAAAATGCTACTATTAATTTACTTAGTAAGTATGTAGGCAAACAATACATGGATAACACCGCCAACAATGCTCGTAGCCTTAAAGCCTTTTTTGTGCAAGATGTAAACCTTAACTACAGCCTACAAGGCAAAGTGCTAAAAAACACACAGTTTATTGTACAGCTAAATAATGTATTTAATAAAAAGTACGAACCTAATGGCTATACCTTTAGTTACATTTATGGCGGTGCAATAACAACCGAAAACTTCTACTTTCCTATGGCTGGGTTTAATGTGATGGTGGGGGTGAATGTGAGGTTGTAGATTGGTTACCACAAAGGTACTAAGTCGCAAAAAGCGATTTAAAATAGAAGCCCATTTTATGTTATGTCCACCAATTTAATGTTTTGTATTTAAACTCAATTTTAATAATTGAACTATCATTGTTATATTTCGCCAGATAGCTATCGCTCATTTTCCATATTGAATTTGTTTTGCCTAAAGGAAAAAACTCTATCAGCTTATCCTTGTTTAAAATAAAAATATTTATTGAATCAAGTCCGTCAACTAGAATAGCGAAATAAGGAACACACCCAAAAGCTTTACATGCTTTTTCTACTTTTTCAAAATTTTCATTCGGAATATTTAAGTGATCTTTTTCTTTACCAGTACTACGAGAACGACTTTTTACAGAAATGCCCATTAATTCTTTTGTAATGGGGTTTCTTGCTATTAAATCAATTCCAGTATGATCAACTTTTGCACTTTCAAAGCCATGTTTAGAAAGCCAATACAAAACCAAACTTTCTGCAAAGTCACCAGTAATTTTTGAATGTCTTGAACTTTTATTTATCTCTGGCATAATGCTTAAAATTATTGGCTTTGATGTTTAAAAGCTTCTTTGCAGATAAAGATTAGTGAAGATTTCTCCTATCGTCGAAATGACTAAGGACTACCCACCATACAACTCCTTCCATCCTAGCATACCACCTGTTAAATTGTTTACATTGGTAAAGCCAAAGGTTTCAAGCATCATGGCGGCGTTCATACTTCGTTGACCGCTGCGGCAGTAGCAAATTACTTCTTGGTCTTTTAAATCTTCAATATCGTCTATTTGCATGGTTTGTACTTTGCCTAGTGGCAATAAAATACCGCCAATATTAAACTCGGCATGTTCATGAGGTTCTCTTACATCTATTAAGTTTAGTTTTTCACCACTTTCTAAGCGGTGCTTTACTTCTTGTGCAGTTATAAAATTCATGTTTTAATCTTTTGAAGTTTCTTTTTTATCGGGTTTATTACTTTTTTTAGGGATAGCAATAGAATCTCTTGCTGCTCTCATTTCTTGGGCAATAAATAAATCCATTACTTGTCCACTACTTATATAATTGGGTTGTTTTTCTTCGTTAAAACGTCTTGGGTTTTGGTCGTACACATAGGCATTAGCACTATCTTTTAATGCTCCATCGCTTACTGTGGCTGCTAGGGTTAGCCCATTCTCTTGTAGTATTTGTTTAGCTTGTGCATAAGTCATACCAATTAATTCTGGCACTAGCATTTGTCTTTCCTCAAGCCCTGCTCCTACTATTAAAGTAATTTTGCTACCCCAAGGTATTTTTGTTTTTTCGGTTATTTTATTGCCGTTGTATTGTTGCTCAATGATTGAGCCTTTCATAAAGTCTGGCCTGTAAATAGTGTCTTGTAATTTTAAGTGATTACGCATTAATACATCTAAAGCAAAGTTTAAACTTAAGCCTTCCAACTTAGGCATATCAATTAATGGTGGTACTACTTTGTTTACAGTTATAAATACTAGGCGATTAATTTTTACGGTGGAGTTACCTTCTGGCAATTGCTTTAACACAATACCATTGGTAGCCGTGTCGGTATATACACTATCTTGTATTCTTACTTCAAAGCCTTTACTTTCTAATAGCTTAATAGCTTCGGATGTTTTTTTATTTAGCACATTAGGCACCGTTAGTTGGTCGCCATGCTTGGTCACCCAGCCAAGGGCTTGCAAAAAAAGATACACCAGTAAAAATCCTAAAATTATTACGGCTAGTGCATTTACCCAAAAAGGGCGGTTAGTTATAAATTTAAACATCTAAAATATCTTTGATTTGTTGATTTTATTAATTACACGAATTTTATCGAATTACACTAATTAGTTTTGCATAGTTATTACTTATTACCTATTTCCAACGCTTCCTCAATTAATACCGAATAAAAATCCTTCAACGTCCAACCCATAGCTCTTACTTGCTGTGGCACAATGCTAGCCTCACTTTGGCCAGGTACTGTATTTATTTCAAGCATATAAGGTTGTTGGTTGGTTTCGTTATAAATAAAATCTATTCGTACAATGCCGTTACAATTAAATACGGCGTATGCTTTTTTTGCCGCTTCTCTAATTTGCTCAGCAATATTCTCTTCAATATTAGCAGGTGTTACTTCTTCGCTAGCTCCTTCGTATTTTGCTTCGTAATCAAAAAATTCTTTTTTAGAAATAATTTCTGTCATAGGCAACGCAATAATTTGTCCTTTGCTTTTAAATACACCAATAGTAAGTTCTCTTCCTTTTATAAATTCTTCAATCAATACTTGGTCATCTTCTTTAAATGCTTTTTCAATTGCAGGCTGTAAATCTTGGGCTTTGTTTACTTTACTCATACCAATACTGCTACCACCATTGTTAGGTTTTACAAAAACTGGTAATTGCAATTGAGCCATTACTTGCTCTGCTGTTAAAGGATTGTTTTTAAACAAGTGCAAACTTTTTGCTACAAACAATCCGGCAAAAGCTGCAACAGCTACTGTATATCTTTTATTGAAAGTTAATGCACTAGTAGCAGCATCGCAACTGGTGTATGGTATTTTTAAGCAATCAAAATAGCCTTGTAATTTTCCATCTTCGCCGGGTGTACCGTGTAGGCCTACTAATACAGCATCAAAAGTTATTTTATTACCATCAACTAGTATTGAAAAATCGTTTTTATCTACCATAATTTTTTCGCCTGCGGCAGATAAATAAAACCACCCTTGTGGGTGAATATCTATTACATAACAATCCCATTTTGAGGTATCAATATTGGATTGCATTTGTTGGGCACTTTTATAAGAAATTACAGCTTCGCCAGAATAGCCGCCAGTAATTAAAGCAATTTTTTTATTCATGAAAGTAATACACTTTTAAAAACGTAAAGTAAAGGATATTTTTTAGGAGTTGGTTAAAGAAAACCGTTAATTATTCTGCATTTTGCTGTTCATTACCTAAGCCTTCGTTTCCGCTATCTAATACAAATCGCCATGTACCATCTGCTTGTTTTTTCCAAATACTTATGTAGGTGCCAAAAATAGTGGTATCAATAGCTTTTGGCTGCATTTTGTAAATGCCATAGGTATAGCCTAAATCACCAGACTGTGCAATATCTCCTCCCCGTGGCTCCCATACCAAAGTGTAATCTTTATCTACCTGCTGGCTTAAATAATCAATAGCATTGGCACCAATTATTGGCATTTCGTTGGGTCGCAATAAAACGCCATTACTATCTATATATTCCATAAATGCTTCCCTCATACCCTTATCGGCACTTAGTTTTGAAAATGCTCTATCTGCATCCATCATTTTAATTTTATCATCAATAAGCTTAGTATTTTCTTTTGGCTTTTTTGCAAAAAATTTGCAAGAGGCTAAAGTAAGTACCATAAAGATGAAAAGTAGAAGTTTATTCATGTAAAAAAATATATACAAATATAAACTTTTAGAATTAGATAATATTTGCGATTTAGCTCCTCAATTTTTCAGTACCTAAAATAGTTTTACTTCTATTCCACTTGCAAAAACAAACTATAACTAAGAAAATGTACAGAAAATAAGGTTTTGGCAACTTGTTTAATGACATAAATTTGATATTGGGTGAAATGCAAGCCTATGTAGCTATTGTGGAAAAACATTTATTAGCTTTGGCTTAAAATAATTAAGGGTGCCAAATCTCTATATAATTTCAGGATGCAATGGAGCTGGAAAAACAACAGCATCGTTTACTATACTTCCTGAAATGTTTAATTGTAAAGAATT
>JAGNRZ010000163.1 GCA_017988335.1 Ferruginibacter sp. | reverse complement strand
GGTATTATGCATGCCGAATATTTTTCGGGTATTGCAAAATACGATTATGCTTCGATTGCATTACCAGTAAATAACAACAAAAGAACATTAGGGTTTTCACTACTACGTTTTGCGGTAGATGATATTCCCAATACTTTGTATTTAGTAGAACCTGATGGTAGCTTAAATTATGGGGCTATCACTTCTTTTTCAAATGCTGATTATGCATTTTTATTTTCGTTTGCTCAAAACTTAAAGCAAACCGAAAAGAAGAGAATAAGTTTTGGTGCTAATGCTAAAGTAATTTATAGAAAAGTGGGAAGTTTTGCTAGTGCTTGGGGTTTTGGCTTAGATGCTGGCTTACAAATGCATGGTAAGCGTTGGAATGTAGGAGTAATGGCTAGGGATATTACCACTACATTTAATGCATGGTCGTTTAATTTTACCGACAAGGAAAAGGAAGTATTGTATTTGACTAAAAATGATATCCCTACAAAATCTACAGAAATTACAGCCCCTCGTTTGGTATTAGGCGGTGGATATAATTTTAAACTAGGCAAATCATTAAACTTATTAACAGAGGCTAATGTAGATGTAACGTTTGATGGTAAACGTAACACTGTAATTAGTAGCGATCCTGTAAGTATTGACCCAAGAATGGGCTTAGAGTTATCGATAAAAGATGCTTTTTTTATGAGAGCAGGGATTAGTAATTTTCAAAAAGCTTTGGCTGATGAAGATACGGTAAACCAAAAAAAGGTATGGATTTATCAACCTAGTTTTGGTGCAGGATTTAAACTTAAAAATATTATGCTTGATTATGCCTTTACAAATTTGGCTAATCAATCAAATCCATTATATACCCACATCTTTTCGTTGCGTTTAAATTTAGTAAGAAGAGAAAAAAACACAAATAACTAATTAGACTACAATTCATAATTATGAAAAAATTTTTATTAAGCTTCGCAATTGTAATAGCAGGTTTTACAGCTTTTAGTCAGCTTAACAATAGTTGGATCGATTATAACAAAACTTATTATAAGTTTCCATTAGCAAAAGATACCATTTGCCGCATTAACCAAGCTACATTAGCAGCAAGTGGTTTAGCTAGTATTGATGCTCAACATTTTCAATTATGGCGTAATGGAAAGCAAGTACGTATGTTTACTTCAATACCATCTGGTGTATTAGGTGCCAACGATTACATTGAGTTTTGGGGAGAGATGAATGATGGTAAGCCCGATAAAAATTTATATAAAAATGCTGATTACCAATTTACAGAAAAATATAGCTTAAGTACAGATACTGCTATCTACTATTTAACAGTGAACACTACAGCATCTCAAAATTTACGATATACACCTAGTGCTAATATAACTACAGGTAATACATTGCCTGCTGATGAATATTTTATGCGTAAGATAGAATCTTATTATAAATCCTCAATACATCAAGGCTATGCAGCCGTAATTGGTGAGTATGTGTACTCATCTGCTTACGATATTGGCGAAGCTTGGATGAGTAATGGATTTGGCTCTGGAGGAGTACTTGTAAAAGATTTTACGAACATGAATAGGTATGCAGCTGGGCCACCAAACAGTGTAACATTTACAGTAGGTGCTGTGGGTAGTGGTTTAATAGCAAGAGATTTAATTTGTCAGTTTTATAGTACTATAATTTTACAAAAACCAATGCCGTTTTTCAATATGGTAAAAGATACGGTAAGAAATATTCCTCTTTCATTATTAGCTAGTCCATCTAACTTACCAGTAAGAATAAGCCATAATGGAGTAAATGACAATGGAGGTATAAAAGTGAGTAATTTTTCAGTAACATACCCTGCTACATTTAATTTTAATAATGAAAAGAGGTTTTATTTTGAGCTACAGCCAAATGCAAATGGCAATTATGTAAAAATTAGCAATTTTAACCATGGTGGAGTACAACCAGTTTTATATGATTATACTAATGGGCGTAGATATTTGGGAGATATTACTACAATAGATACAGTTAAGTTTGTTTTGCCAGCATCATCTGTTGTAAGGCAATTTAATTTAGTTAGTCAAGAAGTATCAAATGTTAATTTAGTTACTTCTTTAACTAGTAAATCATTTATTAATTATGGAGCAACTGCTAACCAAGGAGATTATATAATTATTAGCCACCCCGTATTGTATAGTGATGGTAGTGGAAATAATCAAGTTGATTTGTATAAGCAATATCGCAGCTCTGCTGCTGGCGGTGGTTATAATGCAAAAGTATATGATATTAATGAACTTACTGAGCAGTTTGCCTTCGGTATTAAAAAACACCCAGCTGCCATTAGAGATTTTGTAAGATATGCTAATCAACAATATACAGTAAAGCCAAAATATGTTTTTTTAATAGGAAGAGGCATGGGCTATATTGATTATACACAAATACAAAGTGATCCTATAGCTAATCAATTAAATTTAGTTCAATCGTTTGGATGGCCTGCGTCAGATATATTATTAGTATCCGAGCCAGGTACAATAGCACCATTAACAGCTGTAGGTAGGTTAGGGGCTATAAATGGCAACGAAGTTGGTATTTACCTAAATAAGGTTAAGGAATTTGAACAAGCACAAAACTCTACAACACAGACTCTAGCCGCAAAAGGATGGATGAAAGATATCTTATTAGCAGCAGGTGGTGCCGATAGTTTAGAAACAATTGACTTTATAAATTATTTAAATAGTTATGGCACAATGCTAAAAGATACATTGTTTGGTGGTGCTACAACGCTTGTTGCAAAATCATCAGTAGCAGCAATAGAACAACAGCAAAGTGCATTAATAGAAAGATTAATGAATGGTGGATTAGGTTATGTTAAATATTTTGGACATTCATCTTCTAATGATTTAGCCATTAACTTAAACTTCCCTGAAAATTATACCAATCAAGGTAAATATCCATTTTTTCATGTGAGTGGTTGTACTGTAGGCAATTTTTTTGGATATAGGCCTTTACGTACAACGGGTTACTCGGCCATGTCTTTATCGGAAAAATATATTTTTATACCTAATAAGGGTAGTATAGGCTTTTTAGGAAGTACACACTGGGGTGTTGCACCATTCTTAAATTTTTATAACCAAACGGCTGTTAACAAAATTGGTAAAACAGAGTATGGTAAAAGTATAGGGGATATTATAAAATCTACAGTAACACAGTTAGGGTCAAATCCATCATTAGATTATTATACAAGAGTACATTTAGAAGAAATAAACTTGCATGGCGACCCATCAATTGGCATAAATAAATTTGCTAAACCAGATTATGTTATAGAAGAGTCGTTAGTAAAATTTAATCCTAATGTTATTACAGTAGCCGATAACAGTTTTACCATTGATGTTAAAATGAGAAATATTGGTAGAGCCATAGGCGACTCAATAAGGGTTACTTTAAAACATCAACTGCCTAATGATAGTATTAATATTTTATACAATAAAGTAATTCCATCTATTAAATATGTTGATTCAGTTTTTATTACTGTGCCAATAAACCCTATAACTTACAAAGGTTTAAATAAGCTAATCATAACATTAGATGATGGAAATAGAATTAGTGAGTTATCGGAAACGAATAATACTTTAATTAGAGAGTTTTATATTTTTGAAGATGAACTAAGACCAACCTATCCTTATAATTACGCCATAGTAAATCAACAAAATATATCTTATCATGCAAGTACAGCAAACCCATTATTAAGTGTAAGGCAGTATGTAATGGAATTAGATACTACAGAAAATTTTAATTCTGCATTTAAGAAAACATATAATTTATCTGGAAGAGGTGGTACTATTGAATTTAAACCAACGAATGTAACGTTTATAGATAGCATAGTTTATTATTGGAGAGTGGCTGTGGTACCAATAAATAATGCTAGTTACATTTGGAACACATCTTCATTTGTTTATTTAGCCAACAGTAGTACAGGATTTAATCAATCACATTATTTCCAATACAAGAAAAATACATATAATAATATAGAATTGGAAGCAACAAGGCAGTTTAAGTTTACTCCAAGGGTAGCAAATTATGTGGTAAAAAATGCAATTTACCCTTCCACTAACCAAGCTCCAGACTTCTCAATAATAAATGATGGTTATACTGAACAAGATGGTGCATATGCTCCTTTTTCTGTAAATAGCGAAGCACTTAGATTTTATATAATTGATCAAAAAACGGCGAAACCTTGGTTTAATCAAGACAATGGAACATCAGGACAATATGGAAGTGTGAGACCAATACCATTGGGCAATGTAAAGCCAGGTTTCTTTGTATTTAAAGTAACTACATTGGCAGAGAGGCAAACAGTTATGAATTTCATAGATTTAATACCAAATGGGAATACAATTGTACTTGTAAATCCAATTACTGCTCCATTTGCAAGTTTACCAAGTACATGGCGAAATGATACCCTAACACTAGGAAGTGGTAATTCATTGTATCATACGTTAAAGAATATTGGTTGGTCATTAATTGATTCTTTAAAAACATATTTACCATTTGTATTTATTACAAAAAAAGGCACTAACACAGCTATTAATCAAACATTTGGTTTGGTGTGGAATGAAAAACTATCTGTTCAATTTTCTGTGACTTCCAACAACTTGAAAGGAGAGTATACATCTGACAAGTTTGGTCCTGCAAAAGAATGGCAAGAACTTCATTGGCGAAGCCAATCAGTAGAATCTGCCAATACCGATAATTTATCAGTAGAAGTAATTGGTATAGATAATCTTGGAGTAAGTACAAAATTGGCAACTATAAAACCTTCTCAAGATACTTCCTTAAGTTGGATAAACGCTACTACTTATCCATACTTAAAATTAAAGATGATAGCTTACGATTCAGTTAATGCGACCCCTACACAACTAAACTATTGGCGAGTAAATGCAAAGTTTTTGCCAGAAGGTGCAGTAGCTCCTAATATTTTATATGCAATGAGAGATACGGTAGATCAAGGCGAAAAAATTGACTTTAAATTGGCATTCAAAAATGTAAGTCAAGTAGCATTTGATAGTACAATGAAGTTTAATTTCATAATTACTGATAGAAATAATCAACCTCATACTATTAATATACCAAGAGGTAAAATATTAATTACTGGTGATACCTTAAGTATCAATTATCAAATTGATACTAAAGATTACCCTGGTACTAATACATTGTTTGTAGATGTAAATCCTAATAACCATCAAGCAGAGCAGTATCATTTTAATAATGTATTGTTTAAAGATTTTTATGTAAAGCCAGATAATTACAATCCATTATTAGATGTAACGTTTGATGGTGTACATATTTTAAATAAAGATATTGTTGCGGCTAAACCTCATATTGTTGTTAATTTAAAAGATGAGAGCAGATTTTTAGCTTTAGCAGATACGGCTTTATTAAAAGTACAAATTCGTTTTCCAGATGGTAGCTTGAATAATTATTATTTTGGAGATATAATGCAATTTACACCAGCTAATTTAGGCACAGGTAAAAACACAGCAACCATTGATTTAAAACCGATATTTACAGAAGATGGTGAATATGAATTAATAGTTTCTGGTAAAGATGTTGTGGGTAATAAAGCAGGTGATTTGGAATACAAAGTAACTTTTACCGTTATTTCAAAAGCTATGATTTCAAACTTACTTAACTATCCAAATCCATTTACTACCTCTACTGCATTTGTATTCACTGTTACGGGTAACGAAGTGCCACAAAACATACGAATACAAATACTAACCATTACGGGTAAAATTGTAAGAGAAATTACTAAAGACGAGTTAGGCCCAATACATGTAGGTAGAAATATTACCGAGTATAAATGGGATGGTACAGATACCTACGGACAAAAGCTAGCTAATGGTGTTTATTTGTACAGAGTACTAACAAACCTAAATGGTAAATCACTAGAAAAATACAAAGCCGAGGGAGATAATACCGACCAGTACTTTAACAAAGGGTACGGCAAAATGGTAATTATTCGATAAGCGGAAAATTAGTAC
>JAGNRZ010000162.1 GCA_017988335.1 Ferruginibacter sp. | reverse complement strand
AGTTTACAGTGGCGCCAATGATAGCACAAGGCGAAGGTAAAAGCTATCATGAGTGGTTTATTGAGTTTGAAAACATGCCAACTAATATTGAATCATTTGCCCAAAAAATTGATGAGAATCTTAGGCAAAAAAATGTGTATTACGATGATTTAATAGCTGGTAATATTTTACAGCCCTTAAAAATATCTTGCCTACAAAAAAATGGCTTTATTAATTATATGAAAAGCCAAGGCAAATTAGGCGGACAAAATAAAGTGCCAAGGTTAAGTAATGATAGAAAAATAGCGGATGAACTTAAGACCTATTTAAGTGAAATAATATAATAACAAAACATTAAGTAAAAATTTAGTGTATCAAATTGTAAAATAATTATACATTTGCATACGATTTTAGAAAATATAAATTGAATCAAAAACAGCCACATACTATTTTAGCAAACTTTGTTACTCATAACAAAGGTGTAAATGCTAGGCATGTTTTTGTATATATACCGCAATCCCGACGTGGTTGCTGATAGGCCGAGCAGTTAAAAGCTGCCCCTGTCAGTGAAAAAATCTCCGACAAATTTTATTCAAATCTTTTTTTAACATTCTCATTTTCTTATAAATTGGAAAATAATAATATTGTTATCAGAGTGGCTACTGCCGCCGATGCCAAATATGCAACTGCTATTACAGATGAAATGGAATCTTCTGCAAAAGCAAGAGGAACTGGCATAGCCAAAAGATCTCCAGCGTATGTAGAGCAAAAAATTGTTGAAGGCAAGGCTGTAATTGCTTTAACCACACAAAACGATTGGGTTGGCTTTTGTTATATAGAAACCTGGGAAGGCGAATATGTTGCCAATAGTGGCTTGATAGTTTCGCCAGCATACAGAAAAAGTGGTGTGGCCAAAGCCATTAAAGAAAAAATATTTCAATTAAGCAGAGAAAAATATCCAAATGCAAAAATATTTGGGTTAACAACTGGGTTAGCCGTTATGAAAATTAATAGCGACTTGGGTTACGAACCAGTTACCTATTCGGAGCTTACACAAGATGAAAAATTTTGGGAAGGTTGTAAAAGTTGTATTAATTACGAAATTCTAATGAGCAAGGATAGAAAGAATTGCATGTGTACAGCTATGTTATACGATCCTACAGACCACTATGAACCTGAAGAAACCAAACAATTCTTTGAAGAAAATAAAACCATTTTTGAAAGACTTCATCGGTTTAAAAGATGGAAATTTTTAAAACCATTTTTTGATAAGCAAGATCAAAAAATGGGAGGGGCTACAAAATCTATTTTAAAATTCTTTTTTAATTTTTAATAAATAAAAATGAGTCAACAACATTTACCAAAAGGAGCAAAAGTTGTACTTGGTTTTAGTGGTGGATTAGATACTACTTACTGTGTAAAATATTTCACCGAAGAAAAAGCGTATGAGGTGCATTCTGTAATTGTAAATACAGGAGGTTTTAGTGAAGATGAATTGAAAAAAATTGAAGCCCATGCTTACAATTTGGGGGTTAAAACTCACACAACTATTGACGCAGTTAAAAATTATTATGATACTATTATCAAATATTTAATTTTTGGCAACTGTTTAAAAAATAATACTTACCCACTTAGTGTAAGTGCCGAAAGATTAAGCCAAGCATTAAGTATTGCAACACATGCAAAAAAACTCAATGCCGATGCAGTAGCACATGGCAGTACAGGTGCAGGCAACGACCAAGTAAGGTTTGATATGATATTTAACATCATGATACCGGGTGTTGAAATTATTACTCCTATAAGAGATTTGAAACTAAGTAGAGAAGAAGAAATTACTTACCTAAAAAGTAAAGGAGTACAAATGAACTTTGAAAAAAGTATGTACTCTATTAATAAAGGTCTGTGGGGTACAAGTGTTGGAGGAAAGGAAACATTAAACAGTAAAGGTTTATTACCAGAAGAGGCTTGGCCTACTCAAGTAACAAAAACAGGTGTAGAGGAAGTAAAGCTAGTTTTTGCAAAAGGAGAGTTAGCGGGAGTAAATGATAAAACATTTAGTCATCCTACAGAAGCTATACAATATTTGCAAACTATTGCAGGCCCTTATGGTATTGGTAGAGATATTCATGTAGGCGATACCATCATTGGTATTAAAGGAAGGGTTGGTTTTGAAGCTGCTGCACCTATGTTAATTTTAAAAGCACATCATGCGTTAGAAAAACATACGCTTACTAAATGGCAATTAAATTGGAAAGATCAATTGGCATTATTTTATGGCAACTGGTTACATGAAGGGCAAATTATGGATCCAGTGATGAGAGATATTGAAGCCTTTTTTACCAACAGTCAACAAACAGTTACAGGTAATGTATTTATACAATTGCAACCCTATCATTTTCAAATTGTAGGTATTGAATCTGATTACGATTTAATGAGTGCTAAATTTGGTAAGTATGGCGAAATGAATACAGGCTACACTGGCGATGATGTACGTGGCTTTAGCAAAATTTTTGGCAACCAAGTTTCTATTTATCACAAAGTAAATAGTGCAACTAATGAGTAAGAAAATTAAAATTGGCATAGTTGGTGCTGCTGGTTATACTGGCGGAGAGTTAATTAGGCTATTACTTAATCATCCAAATTCACAAATAGAATTTGCACAAAGCAGTAGTAATGCAAATAATTTGGTAAGCAGTGTACATGCAGATTTACTCGGCGAAACTAATTTAAAATTTTCAGCAACTCATCATTTTAATGTAGATGTTATTTTCTTTTGTGCTGGGCATGGAGAAGCAAAAAAATTTGTTGCAGCAAATAACATTTCATCAAACATAAAATTAATAGACATTGGTAACGATTTTCGTTTAAAAGCCGATGCAACAATTAACGATAGAGAATTTATTTATGGCTTACCCGAATTGCAAAAAGAAAAAATAAAAACAGCAAACAATATTGCTAACCCAGGCTGCTTTGCTACTGCCATTCAATTAGGGTTATTACCGTTGGCAAAAGCTGGATTGTTAAATGAAGTATATACAACTGGTATTACAGGGAGTACTGGTGCAGGGCAAAGTTTAGCAGCAACATCTCACTTTAGTTGGCGGGCAAATAATATACAAGCCTATAAAACGTTAACACATCAGCATAATGCAGAAATTTTACAATCAATAAATTTGCTGCAATCAAAACCTGCAATAACTGAAGATGCATTTTCTTTTGTACCATGGAGAGGCGATTTTACAAGAGGCATATTTATTAGCTCTCAATTAAAATGCGATGTAAATTTAGCGGAGTTGAACAATTTGTATAAGGAATTTTATAGCCAACATCCATTTGTTTCAATAACTACAGAGCCTGTTTGTTTAAAGCAGGTAGTTAATACAAATAAATGTATTATTCAACTTGAAAAGCTAGGCAATAAATTAGTAGTACATTCTGTAATAGATAATTTAATAAAAGGTGCTAGTGGGCAAGCCATTCAAAATATGAATTTAATGTTTGGATTAGAAGAAACAACAGGTTTAAAATTAAAAGCAAGTTATTTTTAGTATGCAACTATTTGATGTATATCCTCTTAACGATATTGTAATTGAAAAAGCACAAGGCAGTTATGTTTGGGATGATAAAGGGCAAAAATATTTAGACTTATATGGTGGTCATGCTGTAATAAGTATAGGGCATACGCATCCACATTATGTAAAGCGTTTAGAAGAGCAATTACATAAAGTAGGCTTTTATTCTAACTCTATAAAAATACCATTGCAGGTGCAACTAGCCCAAAAATTAGGCAAGGGATCTGGCAAAGAAGACTACCAATTGTTTTTATGTAATAGTGGTGCTGAAGCAAATGAAAATGCGTTAAAGCTAGCATCGTTTTATAATGGACGAAAAAAAGTGGTTGCATTTTCAAAAGCATTTCATGGCAGAACATCCTTAGCTGTTGCGGTTACCGATAACCCAAATATTGTAGCACCAGTTAATCAAACCGAAAATGTTGTGTTTCTTCCTTTTAATGATGAAGATGCTTTGCAAAAATATTTTGATGAAAATGGTAATGATGTATCATCTGTAATTATTGAAGGCATACAAGGAGTGGGAGGAATTAATGTTGCTAACAATTCTTTTTTACAATTAATAAGAAGTTTGTGTGATAAGCACAATGCCATTTATATTGCCGATAGTGTGCAGTGTGGATATGGACGTACTGGAAAATTTTATAGTCATGATTATAGTGGTGTAAATGCTGATGTTTATACTATGGCAAAAGGTATGGGTAATGGTTTTCCAATAGCTGGTATATCAATTGCACCAAAATTAAAAGCCAAGCATTTTATGTTGGGTACAACTTTTGGCGGCAATCATTTAGCCTGTGCTGCAGCTTTAGCTGTTTTAGAAATTATAGAACAAGACAACTTAATGCAAAATGCAGAAACCGTTGGCAATTATTTATTAGAAGAATTAAGGAAGCTTCCTAAAATTATTGAAGTAAGAGGTAAAGGCTTAATGATTGGAATTGTATTGCCAGAAGAATTAAAAGAAGTAAAAAAGAATTTACTATTTAAACATAAAATATTTACTGGAGAAGCAAAGCCAAATGTAATAAGGCTTTTACCAGCATTAAATATTTCAAAAATTGAGGCCAATATTTTTTTAGAGGCGTTAAAAATAGAATTGAGTTAAATAATCTTTTTTAAAATAATTAAAACAATAGTAGTTGAAGAATTTTATTTCTGTAAATGATGTTGAAGATATTGATGCTTTAGTAAGCAAAGCGTTAATGTATAAATCTAATCCATTGGTAGATGCTCATATTGGAGCAAACAAAAAAATTGGGTTACTTTTTTTAAACCCTAGTTTACGTACAAGGTTAAGCACACAAATAGCTGCAAAAAACTTGGGTATGGAAGCTATTGTTTTTAATGTAGATAAAGAAGGATGGGCATTGGAGTTTGAAGAAGGAGCAATAATGAGTGGCAATACAGTTGAGCATGTAAAAGATGCAGCACCAATTTTAGGGCAATACTTTGATGTGTTATGTATAAGAGCTTTTCCAACTTTAAAAAATAAAGAAGAAGATTATAGTGAGCTGGTGATAAATGCATTCATGCAATTTGCAGGTATTCCAATTGTAAGTTTAGAAAGTTCAACATTGCATCCCTTACAAAGTTTAACAGATATTATTACAATTCAGGAGCAGCTTAATAAATTAAAAATTGTTAATAGCAAACCAAAAATTGTTTTAACATGGGCTCCACATATTAAGCCTTTACCACAGTGTGTAGCCAATTCTTTTGCACAATGGATAAATGCTTGGGACAAAGCTGATTTTGTAATTACCCATCCAGAAGATTATGAGTTGGATAAACAATTTACAAGGGGAGCAACCATTACACACAACCAAAATGAAGCATTGCAAAATGCAGATTTTGTGTACGTAAAAAATTGGAGCACATATACCGATTATGCAAAAATTTATTGTAACGATCCATTGTGGATGCTTACAGAAGAAAAATTAAGTTTAACTAATAACGCTAAAGTAATGCATTGCTTACCTGTAAGGCGTAATGTAGAACTAGCCGATGAAATTTTAGATGGTGCTAATAGCCTTGTTAATACACAGGCAGCTAATAGAGTATGGGCTGCACAAGCAGTATTGGCTCAAATTTTAAACGCTAAATAATGGAGCAATTAATTGTTGTAAAAATTGGTGGTAATCTAATTGATGATGAAAAAAATCTTTCTTCATTTCTGTCAAATTTTGCTACTATTAAGGGTAAAAAAATACTCATACATGGTGGTGGAAAAATAGCCACAAAAATTGGCGATACACTTGGGATAAAATCTAATTATATAAATGGTAGAAGAATAACCGATGCAGATACTATTGATTTAGTAACAATGGTGTATGGCGGTTTAGTAAACAAAAAGATTGTTGCAAAACTACAATCTTTACAATGTAATGCAATTGGCTTAACTGGTGTAGATGCAAACTTAATACCAGCATCTAAACGCCAAATAACAAATGATGGGATTGACT
>JAGNRZ010000030.1 GCA_017988335.1 Ferruginibacter sp. | reverse complement strand
CAGCTGGTTTGTACACATGAATTTTGTTGCTATCATCTCTGGTAACTAACCCTTTTTCAAACATAATTTGCATTAATTTAAGAGTAGTGGTGTAACCACAGTCTTTAGTTTTCAGTAATTCTTCATGCACTGTTCGTACACTTGCAGTATTGTTATTCCACAATACTTGCAATATTTCTAACTCACTTTCTGTAGGCTTTTGTAACATGGTATTTTGTTTACGATAAATTTCGTAGCTAATATACGATAATAATCGTATTTGACAAATAAGGGAAGCTATTTTTTAAGAATTGTTAACATTTAACTATAAATGATTAAGCAAATAAGTAATAGAAACCGCTACTTGACTATTATGTGTTTTGCCACTATGCACTTCATAAACAAAGTTTAAATTATTATACTTTTTAAAGGTTAAAAATTCATTCATATCATCAGCTCCTTTTTTTATATGGTTCATAGTTTCTAAGCCTCCAGCAGACAAGTACAAGGTGCTAGTAGAATTAAGTGATTTTTGTAATTTATTGAATTCATAAATATTATACTTATCTATCCATAATGCAGGGCTTAAGGCATAATAATTAGTAAATAAATTTTCATTTTTAAATAAGCAGTAAAATGTAAATAATCCACCTAATGAATGCCCAAATATGCTGCTGTTTTTTACATGATATGAGGATTGAATTAATGGCTTTAGCTCTAGTTTCAAAAATTGGTAAAAGTTTTCTGTTTGCCCATAATTTTTCGATTGAGGTATTGTATCATTATTATTGATAGAAGGTAAAATAAAATCCCTTCTGCGTAGCACATGATAATTACCTATATGGCCAACACCTACAAAAATGGTGTTTTGTATTTTTGTAGATACTTCTTTTTGATTAATTGTTTCCCTTAATAATTTGCCAGATTTTAAATTAGCATCGCAATAGTAAACTACATTGTATGTATTAGCTGCATTATAGTTTTTGGGGGTAGATATATAAATTTCAAAGCTATCGTTTACTTGGGAAGAGCAAAGAATTTGTTGAGTAGTGGTTATTTGTGCTAGAACAAAATTTGAAATACAAAACGATAGTATTATTGCAACATAATTTTTCATACTTACATTTTCTATTAAAGTATATGAAATTGTAAAAATGTTGCAAGCCTATCAACTTAAATCTTTCAACATCAATCCTATTTTACCAAATAACTCACCTACGCCTAATGCAACCCATAATAGCAATACCGCTAATACAATTTCTGCCCACACAGGAATATGCAACCCTGTTTTCTGCTTGATAATATTTGTAGTAAAAGGAAAGTATAAAAAAGAAAGTAAAATTAGCCCAATACCTAGGCCTAAATCGTTACCCCAAAATGTGTTTACAATACCAATACAAATAAGTAGTATGCCGAAAAATGAGCTAATAATATTCGGAAAAAGGGTTTTGTTATTCATATTTAAAGTTAGTAAATAATGTATTCAAAAAAATAGCCCCTGTGTGGAAACACCGGGACTACTTGGTATAATGGTTCTTGATTAAGAGTTAAATTGTTGAAATCTTTCGTTTTGCTCAAGATGACAAAAGGCTCAAGATGCCAACAATAATTATTTTTTAGCGACTCTTACGTCTATTCTTCTATTTTGTGCTTTACAAGCATCAGAATCATTTTCTGGGCAAACCGCATGTTGACTACCATATCCTTCTGCACTTAAGCGTTTTGCATCTGCACCTAATTTTATTAATTCTTTCAACGCAACATTTGCTCTTTCGCCAGATAGGGTTACATTTTTTGCAGAATCACCTGTATTATCGGTATAACCACCCAACTTCAATTCTAATGACGGATAAGCGGCTAAAATGGTTGCAATATTTTTTAATTGTTCTTGACTTTCAGGCTTTAATGTAGATTTTCCTGTTTCAAAGTACAATCTATCCATAGTAAACCATGTGGTTTTGTCCACAGCTTTGTTTGCATCATTTACAAAGTCAACTAATTTTTTCTCGGTAGAATTACCACCTACATTAATTTCTGTGCCATTAGCTAATTTTAATGCACCCATAGCACCTAAATCGTAAACAAAATCACCAGCAGCATTTACACTACCTTTTACTGTAGATACAGTATTGGTAATATTTCCATCACTATCCACTGTAGTTGTAACTTTCTTTTCTTCAATAATAGTATTGGCACTGTGACCGCCATTTGCGGCTAATAAAGTTTCAATACCTTTTTTACTATTTTCTAAATCAGTTTTAATTTGGTCTTTAAATTTACCGTTAAGTGTAGGAGCAATTACTAACGAAACAATACTCATTAACTTAATTAATATATTCATTGATGGACCACTTGTATCTTTAAAAGGATCTCCAACAGTATCACCCGTTACAGATGCTTTGTGTGGCTCACTCTTTTTGTAATACGTTTCGCCATTTATTTCTACACCTTTTTCAAATGATTTTTTTGCATTATCCCAAGCACCACCAGCATTGTTTTGGAACATACCCATTAATACACCACTAACGGTAGCACCAGCTAAAAATCCGCCTAAAGCTTCTGGGCCTAATAAAAATCCAATAATAATTGGAGATAAAATAGCAATTGCACCCGGTAACATCATTTTCTTAATACTAGCTTCGGTTGAAATAGCTACACATTTGTCATACTCTGGCTTTCCTTTACCTTCCATAATACCCGGTATTTCACGGAACTGGCGACGAACTTCTTCAACCATTGCCATAGCGGCTTGACCAACAGCTCTAATAGCTAAACTTGAGAAGATAAAAGGAATCATAGCACCTACAAATAAGGCTGCTAAAACACTTGCTTTGTAAATATTAATACCATCAATACCTACCACACCTACATAAGCAGCAAATAAGGCTAACGCTGTTAATGCTGCAGATGCAATAGCAAAACCTTTACCACTAGCTGCGGTAGTATTACCTACGGCATCCAAAGTATCTGTTTTTTCACGTACATCACTTGGTAACTCACTCATTTCAGCAATACCACCTGCATTATCGGCAATCGGACCAAAAGCGTCAATAGCTAATTGCATAGCCGTAGTAGCCATCATACCAGCTGCTGCAATAGCCACACCGTATAAACCTGCAAATTGATAACTGCCCCAAATACCTGCTGCTAATACTAAAATAGGTAATAAAGTACTTTCCATACCTATTGCTAAACCACCAATAACGTTAGTAGCATGGCCAGTAGCAGATTGCTTAACTATACTTAATACCGGACGTTTACCCATAGCAGTATAGTATTCAGTAATAATGCTCATTAAAACACCTACTACTAAACCTACCATTATAGCATAAAACACATCCATTCTTGTAAATTCAAAACCACGTAAAAACATGCTTCCTTCTGGCAATACAAAAATGCACAAGAAATAACAAGCAACAGCGGTTAACACCATACTGCCCCAGTTACCCATATTCAATGCATTTTGTACCACTTTTGTACTAATACCAGCACTATCGCTGATACGTACAAACCATGTACCTATAATTGATAATAATATACCTACACCGGCAATTACCATTGGCAATAAAATTGGCGAAAAACCATCAAAAGCATCTACCAACATAGTACCTACCGTACCATTATTAACCTCATGACCTAAAACCATAGTAGCTAGTACCGTAGCCACATAGCTACCAAATAAATCGGCACCCATACCAGCCACATCACCTACATTATCACCTACGTTATCGGCAATTGTAGCAGGGTTTCTAGGATCATCTTCTGGAATACCAGCTTCTACCTTACCCACTAAATCGGCACCCACATCAGCAGCTTTGGTGTAAATACCTCCACCAACTCTGGCAAATAGGGCAATACTTTCTGCACCCAAACTAAAGCCTGTTAATATTTCTATCGCCTTTGTAGTTTCGGCATAGTCGAAACCATTTGGCACAAATATTTTAATTAAAATAATGAATATAGCTCCTAAGCCAAGTACTGCTAAACCAGCAACACCTAAGCCCATAACTGTACCACCGCTAAAACTTACATTTAATGCTTTGCTTAAACTTGTTCTTGCAGCTTCTGCTGTACGTACATTAGCTTTTGTAGCCGCCTTCATACCTATATAACCTGCTAATGCACTAAAAAATGCACCTACAACAAATGAAACCGCAATACCCCAATGACCACCATGAGATTTATTAGCATTGCCCATAACACCTAATAATAAAGCCGCTATTACCACAAAGTAGGCTAATACTTTCCACTCTGCTTTTAAAAATGCCATAGCACCCTCGGCAATGTAATTACTAATTTCTTTCATTCTAGCGGTACCATCGTTTTGCTTTGCTACCCAACTGTATTTTACAATTGCATACAAAAGCCCTAACAAACCAATAACAGGAACCGAATAAGCCCAAATACTGTTCATAATTAATTTTGATAATTTAGTTAAACCAGATAACCTTAATTTTTTAAGGTCGGCAAAAATAGGACAAATAGGACAAAAATGGGCATAAATACTAACATAAATAGTAGAGTTAGTAACATAAGCAGGTTTTGGGTAGAAGGTTATTTTGGAATAATCGTTTTTTTTTCTATTTTGCTATTCTAAACTAAAAACTAAAACTTATGGCAGATTTTAATCAAAATGTAAATGAAGCAAAAGACTTCTTGAATTTAGAGGATAAAGATATGAAAAAACTACCTCAAATGCTTAATGTACTTACCATATTAACTTACATTGGATGTGGTTTTGGTGCTTTAATGTCAATATTGGCTGTGGCTGGTGTAGGATTTTTGAGTTCTATGATGGGTAAGTCCAAAGAGCTAGCTGAAGTCGCTGATAAAGTAAGTGGAGGTTCTATTTGGGTTGGTTTAATTGTAGGCTTAGTAGGTGTTGCATTATGCTTTTTTGGAGCAATGAAAATGCGTAATTTACAAAAACAAGGGTTTTACATTTATGTAGCAGGGCAGTTAATTCCAATTATTTACACATTTGTAACTTCTGGTATTGGCTTTGGCTTTGTAGCTGTTATTATTCCAATTGTATTTATAGTATTGTATGCTACGCAATTTAAGAATTTAACAAACTAATTGAATATGTGTTTAAAAAAATGCTCCAATTTAGTGGGGCATTTTTTTTGTTACATTTTTTAATATAAAAAAATTAATACATAAAACTACTATAGATATTAAAACAAGAACTATACTTACTAAATAACTAATTGAAAATCCACCCTTCCACATACCATTTTGCTTGTTAAAAATAAATATATCCTCGGCATGATAACTCATTTTATATGCCACAAAACATACAAACAAAAAAGGTATCCATAGCCAAAACAGTTGCTTAGTTTTAAATGCAGCAATATTTACCCACAACCAACTTGCAATACAAATTATTAAGCCGTATGTGTAAAAATTATCTGCCGCTTGGTTTAAATAATTTATTTTTTCGTTTGCTATTAACTTATAGTCTTGAGCTTGATAATATTTATACGCTAAAAAAACTAAAGCGGCAGTAAATAAAAGCGTAAGAACAATAGTTATTTTTTTATACATGATTATTTTTTATTGATGATATTTTTGAATTACACAATTTTAAACACCACAAATAATTGTAAAGAAATAGCTGTGGCTAAACAAACTATCCAACCCCAAAACCACTTGGTACTAAGCTTAGTTTTTATAACAGCTTTGTAGTAAAGTACAATCATAACTAAAACTGCTGCCACTAAGGATAACAAAAAGCTTTTATCAATACTTCTAATGTTTTCAAAAAAACAGTAGGGTAACAAAATACATGAACCAATAAAGCAAGTAAAACCAATACGTTTAATAAACTCCCATTTCTTTTCTTTTAAAATAAAAAGTGCCGCTATAATTTGTATGCTCCATTTTGCACCAGCAATACAACAACTTATTATCATTTTTTCGGTAGAAAAGTAAAGTGTTTTTCCTGCCACAATAAACCACCAAGTAATAAGGGTAGATAGTATAAAATATACGGCAGTTAAGGTTATGTTTTTACTCATTTAAATAATTATAAAACTAAACAATTTTTCAACTTGTGTGGTAGTATTAAAACTATACAATTAACATCAATTTATATAAGGCTGTGTAAAAATTGTAGTTACACCCTGCTATAAAAAAAGGTTGATATATTTAGCAATATCAACCTTCTTGTTAAAAATATCCATTAGCTACCAAAGAGCCCTTGGACAAGAATCGCCATATTTATTGCCTAAAATAAAGCCCACCATTACTTCGTGTGTGCCTTTGGTGTATGTACGTAATCTGCTGGTAGTAGCATTTTCATAAGCATAGCTTATGTTAAATGTATTGCTAACATTTATGCCTACCATACCACTGTAGCCACCCACTAAATCGGCGTAGCGATAGCTACCTCCTATCCAAAATTTATCTAAGTATTGCAATTTAACATTACCGTGTAAGGCTAAAAATTCTGGCTTATAATATTGTGCCATTACGCTAGGTAAACAACTTATTTGATCGCTTAAATAAAATTTATAGCCTGCTGTTGCAAAAAAATTGGGTGTATAATACGTACCAAATTTATCTGCTTGTACAAACTTATTTTTACCAGGTATAATATTTAATACAGATAAGCCTGCAAAATAATTTTTACTATACAACCAAAGCCCTGCCCCTATTTCGGGTTTTAATTTTTTAAGTTCGCCATTGTTGTAACCTATAGCTGGGTCGTTAGGGTCAAGGCTACCCCATACAATTTTACTTCTATCTAAATTTACACTTGTAAAACCTGCCATAAAACCTGCACTTAATGCGGTATTAGGTGTAAGCGGTTTGTGGTAAGCATAAGTACCATATACACTCCATCTATTTATATAACCAGCTTTATCATTTACTGCAGTTAACCCTATACCATGGTGAGCAGGCGATACTTCATAATCTTTCATATACCCCTTACCTCTTGGGTTTTCACCCGGTATTTCAAATGAGTTTACACTTGTTTTTAAATCGCCTTTATTTAAAGCACCATGTATGCTAATATAGCTGGTAACAGGGTTGCCTTCAATACCTACCCATTGGTTGCGATAACTTGCCTTGATGTCAGTATAGTTTTCTATACCTGTAACCGCAGGGTTTAAAATATAGCTGTTTAAAATATATTGAGTATAAAACGGCTTAGCCTGAGAAAAAGCGGCAATACTACTCACACAAATCAATACAACACTAAAAAATTTCTTCATGGTTTCTTTACTTTTTGTTCATGGTTCATAGATGATAGTTCATGGAAAATGTTGCAATAAAAACTATGAACAATTTACCATGAACTATGAACTTTTTCTTACTTCACAATTGTAACATACCCAGTAACAGGGTCTCTACCTGCTTGTGGTTCAATTATATAATAATAGGTATCAAATGGCAATGATTTACCCTTCATAGTACCATCCCATGGTGTACCATAGCCTTTACTTTCAAATACTAATTGACCAGTACGGTTAAATACCTGTACCCTACAATTAGGATAGCTATTTAAGTACTCAATTACCCACTTATCATTTATACCATCGTTATTAGGTGTAAATGTATTTGGTATTTTAGGGAATTTAAGCACTTTAATAAACACATCATCACTTCTTGAACATCCACCTTCATTAGTTATTGTTAATTTATAAGTAATATCATCTTTAATTAATGATGCAGTAGGACGTTTAATTTTGTTGTTATTGTTAAAATAGATGTTTGGTGTCCATAAATAATCCAAATTACCAGAAGATGTTACTTGAGGGTCCAATGTAACTGTACCAAACTCAAGTACTGTCCTATCGATACCTGCATTAAAGTCTGGGTAAGGATGAACAGTAAATGGCTGAGGCAAAGTATCACTATGGCAACCAAAGCTATTTACAATATACAATGTAGGAGCATAATTGCCTATTGTTGGATATAAGTGTGTAATAGTTGGGTTAGGCGTAGATATAAATGTACCGCTTCCTGTAAAATCCCAATACCTTGTAATAGTTGTACCACCCATTGGGTCGCTTTCATCAGTAAATATTACATCATCTGCAATACAAACCGCTGGTTTGTTAGTACTAAATGCAGCTTTTGGTTGTGCTTTAATAGTAGTTAAAGGAATAACTATGTCTTTACTACAACCAATAACACCGTTGTTAAGTACAGCCAAACTTGTAGCCGTAAGTTTTACATCGTATGTACGTTGTGTTGCAAAAAAGTGTGTTGGGCTAATAGCAGTTGAGTTATTTAATGTGCCGCTAGCTGGGTCATCAAATTCCCAAGCATACGTCATACCAGTACCATCTGGCATGGTACTACCATTATTAAACTTAACAGTAGCCACCGGAATACAATACACAGGTTTATCTGGTGCAAAGAAAGGTACTGGGTAAGGATTTACCTTAATTGAACCAGCAATGTTTGCTACCACACAAGTATTACCTGTTGTATTTATAGTAAAATTAAAAGGTGAACCTGTAGTAGTTGAAGGTGTACCCGATATAGTGATTGTATTACCACTTTGTGCAAATATTACTCCAGAAGGTAAACCGCTAACAGTAACTCCTGTAGCACCACCACCAATGGTATAAACAATATCTTCTATTGCTGTATTTACACAAACCGATTGATTTGTATTACCTGTTGCTAATACAATAGTATGATCTGGCAGTACAGTTATTCTACCAATACTTGTTGCTATTGCACATGCATTACCTGTAGTATTAATTGTAAAGTTAAATGGAGAGCCAACCGTTGTAGTTGGAGAACCAAATATAGTTAATATGCCACCTGCTACAGTATAATTAAGTCCTGCTGGCAAGCCTGTAACAGTAGCATTTGTAGCTCCTCCACCTAAAGTATAAACAATATCTGCAATAGGTCTGTTAATACAAACAGTTTGTGTGCTGTTACCACCACCAGCAATAGTATGGTTAGGTAAAATGGTTATTACCGCACTAGTATCTGTACTTAAACAACCAGCGGCACTTAAGTTATGCATAGTAACGGTGTAGTTACCTACGCCTGGGAACACATGAGTAAATGTAGCACCCGGAGGATATGTACCAGTACCTGTAGGGCCACCATGACCAAAATTCCACACCGTATTAGCCAATACCACACCAGTAGGTGCTGTACTTAAATCGGTAAACGATACTGGTGTATTTTCACAAGTAGGCGATACATAGCTAAATGTAGCATGTGCTGTATCTATTACTGTAATAAACTTAGTTAATGTATCAAAACAAGCACCTGGGTTACTTGCTGTAAATGTATATTTAATAGCATGAGTACCTACACCTGCCACTTGAGGATCAAATAAACCTGTAGCTGCATTAATAATACCTGGCCCACTGTACGATTGTGTACCCGGCACACCTCCTACCTCACTACCTTGTGTAATTTGGAATGGCGGTACTAGTAAACAAGTTGGTGGCATATTATTAAACTGTACCACTGGGTTTGCATGTACTGTAATAGCATCGTTACGGCTAGCAAAGCATACATTGCCAGAGTAAGCCACTACCCTAATATTATAAGTAGTTGTTGTTTGTAAATTAGTAAGATATTTA
Source organism: Ferruginibacter sp. (assembly GCA_017988335.1). Lineage (GTDB taxonomy): Bacteria > Bacteroidota > Bacteroidia > Chitinophagales > Chitinophagaceae > Ferruginibacter. Next base: position 13,233 of record JAGNRZ010000030.1, on the reverse strand, counting down.
TGTTTGTAAATTGCATTAAACACAGGAACATTAATGGTTTCAAATACACCTGGTGCACCTGTAACATCCCAATAAATTTCTAATCTTGTAACATTACCAAAGCCTACTGTAGAAAGGTTACGCAATTGAACAGAATCATTACTGCACAATGTGGTTCTATTTATAAAATCGTAATTGCTGACAGGGTCAGCACTGTTAATAGTAATATCTTGATATATAGTATCTCTACAACCTGTATTACTTGTTACAATTTGACGTACAGTATAAACACCCGGTGCTGGATATAAGTGAACTCCATTAACACCAACCGAATTATTTAATGGACCACTTGGAGGGTCGCCATAATTCCATTCGTTTAATGGACGGTTAACTGTACTTGGTGCATTTATACTACTAGTATCGGTAAATACAGTTGCCACATCATTAATACAAACCTCTGGTACAATAAAGCCAGCTCTTGGCGTATCGTTAATTATTATATTTTGTATAGCATCTGGGTTACTTACGCAACCATTACTATTTACTGCATTTAAAGTAACTGTATAGTTACCCGGCAAGGCAAATGTATGTGTTGGGCTAAATAAGTTTGACGTATTTGCTCCACCACTACCAGGGTCGCCAAAATTCCAAGCCCAAGTAGTAACACCACCTGCATTAGGGTTTGTTGTATTAGTAAATGTAATAGTGTTATTAGCACAAGATGGTATGGTGTAGGTGTATGATGCTGCTGGTAACATGTTTACAGTTATAACTGTGCTACCGCTTTGAGCTTGACTACATAATGTAGAACTAGCATCTCTTACACTTGTTAGTTGATATGTGAATGTACCCGTAGCATTTGTAGGTGCTAATACAGTAGCCACACCAGCCGCATTACTTACTAAAGGAGGTTGTGCAACCCCATTAATAGTATAATTAAATGTGTAAGGTGCAGTAGCATTTGCACCTGTAAAGGTTACAGTAGGTTGTGGAGCATCTTTACAAACAGCTATAGCACCAGTAACAGTTGCAGTTGGAAGTGGATTAACAACCACTACTCTTGTTTGCCCTGTAATAACTCTAGCACAAGTTTGCCCACTTGCTTCGCTAACATTTGTTAACTCATAAGTATATGTTGTAGCTACGTTAGTAGGTACAGTTATGGTAGCTACGCCAGCAGCATTACTTACTACTGTAGGTTGTGTAACACCATTTATTGTGTAAGTAAATGTGTACGGTGCTGTACCTGTATTACCAGTGAATGTAATAGTAGGTAATGGTATAGAGTTTAAACAAACAGCAGTTGTACTACTTGCTATTACAGCATTTGGTAAATCTTGTACAACAATAGTGGTAGATGTACCTGATATGTTTCTGCTACAAGTAGTGCTACTTGCATCAGTTATTTGTGTAATAGCATATACAAATGTACCTACAGCATTAGTAGGTGCATTTACTGTAGCCACACCTGCCGCATTACTTACTACAGGGGTTTGAGGTACACCGTTAATAGTATAAGCAAATGTATATGGTGCAGTTGCATTTGAGCCTGTAAATGTTACAACAGGCTGCGTTGCATTTAAACAAACTGTAACTGCCCCTGCAATAGCTGCATTAGGCAATGGGTTTACTGTTACCGTTACAGTTTGCCCTGTAATAACCCTTAAACAAGTTTGAGTACTAGCCTCTTGTACTTGTGTTATTTCATAAATAAAAGTACCTACTGTACCCGTAGGTACATTTAATGTAGCCACACCTGCTGCATTACTTACAACCGGTGTTTGTGCAACTCCATTTATAGTATAGTTAAATGTATAGGGTGCTGTACCTACCGAACCAGTAAATGTTACTGTAGGCTGTGCCGAATTTTGACAAACTGCATTTGAACTACTACCAATTACTGCATTTGGTAAATCTTGTACTATAATTGTGGTAGTGGTAGCTGTAATAGCTCTAGTACAAGTATTGCTACTAGCATCTGTTACTTGTGTAATTTCATATATAAAAGGACCGACTACATTAGTAGGAGCATTTATGGTGGCTACACCAGCCGCATTACTTACAATTGGCGTTTGTGCAACTCCATTAATAGTATAGTTAAATGTATAAGGTGCTGTAGCATTTGAACCTGTAAATGTTACAACTGGAGCAGGGGCACTATTTAAACAAACAGTAGTTGCACCAGCAATGGCGGCATTTGGTAATGGCCTTACAATTACCGTTGCTGTTTGACCCGTTATTGACCTAACACATACAGTACTACCATCATTACGTACCTCGGTAAGTTCATACACATAAGTACCCGGTGTACCTGTAGGTACAGAAATATTATACGTACCTGTTGGGCTTACAATAGGTGGTTGAGGAACACCATTAATAGTATAAATAAACCTATACGGAGCTCTACCATCTACCATGGTTACAGTAATATCTGGGTTAGCAGCACCTGTACATACTGAGGTTGTACCTGCAATACTTCCGTTGGGGACTTGAGGTAAAGTAACCGTTTGTACAATAGTATCACTTAAACAACCCGGAGTGGTAATACTTGCATGGCGTATAGTTTTTACGCCGGGTGTGGTAAATGTATGTGTAGCATTTCTGGTTGTATATATTGTTGTAGATGGAATTGCTGGGTCAATAAACTCCCAATACCATTTATATGTAGCTTTAGGTACTTGTGGTGTAGTTTCTGTTGCTACTACTGGCTCTAAATAACAACCGGGTGTAGGAGCAGTAAAACTAGCAGTTGGTGGGTCACTAACGTTTAAAGGAAATTCATATTCTTGTTCATTACCACAACCTTCTGAACTTGTTCTATACACTGTTATTCGTATAGTGTATGTACCAGGTGTAGTAACAGTATATGTAGTAGATAGTGAGTACCATGCTACTTGTTTACCATTTCTAATGTTTATAGAGTCTATTGCAACTTTAGGCGGTGTACCCACTGTGCCATACACCATAACTGGGAAGTTATTTGGTATAAAGCCTGTACCATTTGGCAATACCTCCCATTTCATGCTATCATACAGTATAGGCACAGGCGGTGTTTGATTATCTTGTGCAGGAAAATAAACCTTAAATTTAAAAGGCGAATTTGTACATGCACTTGATGTTTCTGAAGGATCAGCATTTGGGTTGTTAACTTCTAACTGTTGATTTAAGTCTCTTACATTAGTACCTGCAGAGTAGGCATATGACTCAAATTGATTTGCTTCAAATCCATAACAAATTGCATTGAACCCTGTATCGGCAGTTAATAACCTTGGCAAATTTGTTGCAGGATTGAATTGATGAGTTAGTGTAGAATAACCAGGAATGTTTGCCGCTGGAACAAAAGCGGTAGTTGGTGCTGCTCCGTCAATTCTAAATGATCCAGCGGAAACAGTTGGAATTAAAACATTAATCCATTGTCTATTTATATTTTCTTGAGTAGATGTAAAAATTGATATATTTCTAATATTCTGTTCAATGGGATTTAATATAACCATATCTGGGTCGCCATGACCACTACCTGAACAAGGATTTCGTTGAGCATATAGAGAAACAGAAATTGGCTTGTCGGCACTTATTCCAGACACAGTATTTAAAACTACTGGATTGGCAGTATATGCGTTGGGATAAATTTCCCCTGCATTTAATGTAGCTACAACAGTACCGTTAATCTGCAAAATTGTGTTATCCTCAGCAGCAATAATTCTGTATGGATTTCCATTAGGATAATCTCCTAATGGCATGAACCCAAAGTTTTTACCCCAAGAGGAAATTGGATAGGCTTGTTGTAAAAGAGGATCCACACTAGTACCAGTATTACAGCCTTGTATTCCAAAACTTGTACCCGAACTACCACTAAAAACAGCAACTGGTGAACAACCCCCACTACCTCCGGCAACAGATTCAACAAAAGAGCCTGTAATATCTTGTGTTGATTGGTATTGGTACATATCTCCAACCAAAGGAAGGGATATATTTATAGGAGCTTGTGCTACCCCATTATTTTTAGGTGTTAGAACAACATTGGTATTTGGTTTAGTTGCAATTATCTGTAACTGAGACCGACCAGTTCCGTTTTGAAAAAAGCTGGTTGCATAGTATTTCTTACCCAGTACATTTGTAGGCAAAAGTAATGTTGCGGCACTTCTAGCTTGCCCAAATTGTTGTAAATAAGCTACTACTGGTGGTTGACCTGTTGTAACCTGAAGCTTAATTGATTTTTGTAATATTGTACCAGATTCAGCATTACTTATATGAGCTGCACTATAAGGAATTTCTACCGAAGTAATTGAATTTGCTGCTACAGAAAAGTTAGAAGTAAAGGAACCGTTTGTTACAGATACTGTACCACTACTTGCTTGGTCAGAAGTAATCCAAACTTGTAATCTTCCCAATACAGCTCCAGAGGGTACATGGCTGGGGAAGCAAAACCAAAACTCTTTCCCTTTATTACTAAAATCTTGTGAAAACGCTGTAAATGAAAATATTACGGCGATAGAGAGAAGTACAATTTTTCTCATGTGTAGTGGTATAATTTGTGCTACGCAATATACTAAAAACTTAACATAAAAATTACAGTATGGGTATTTTTGGGATGAGTGGGTGAAAAAAGGGTTGCCAACCTTTGAAAGGTTGGCAACCCTGCGGCTTATAATCCTTATAATTTAGAAAAAGCTATGGCAACTTTTCGTTTTTGTTATGTATTCTTTACTTAATCTTAATTAGTAATTTTTTTGGATTTTGTGCTGTATTCCAAAAAACAAGTAAGTCTATTTCATTTTTTGAGTGTTTATGTTTGTAAATAAGTAATACTCTTTTATGTATTAAAGTGCAGCGAATATTAGGAGATTTGTTGTTTCTAGCACACTTCCAATTTTTGGATTTTTTGCCAGATTATTTAATCTTTTATCTACAAGTAAAACAAAATTACTTACTTCCTTGGGTGTCCATGCAAATTGTAAATATTCAATGTTTGATTCGTAAGTAAGCCATGCCCTATTCGTCCAGTTTATTTTACAATCCATTTTTGATACCTCTTTTTAATTTCTGCATGTGGCGTTGTAAGTCCCTTATCCGATTCTTTTATGGCAGCATCTACATCTTTTTTTACATTATTGGGCATAGCATCCCACCAATCATTATCTGCATCTACCTCAAGCATGGCATGCATCATTTTTACCAATTTTAAATCGGCGGTATCAATGTATTTTTTAACTTGGTTACGCATTACTTTTTCGGTAATCATAAAATCAATTATTTTATCAAATTTACTTGTTTATTGTAACAAAATTGAAAACTTTAGAAGTTAAAAAACGAATAACATTTAATCTTTTATGACTACAAATTAATAACAAATAATAGGCAAAACTTTTACACCACCTGATTTAAAAACAAGGGCAGCCCAGTTTTCCAATCGCCATCTACATAAAGTTCAAAGGCATATTTACCTGCTTTTGGAAATTGCAATTGAGCAAAATTGGCTACTATATTTATAGATACTACTTGTGCTTTATTAGGTGCTTGTATATTAATATTGCCTTCAATAGGCTGTATCATTTCTGCACCAGTACCATCAATTAAACGTAGGGTAAACGAATGCTCACCCACTTCTTTAGCGGCAAAGCGTAAACGACATGCTACAGAGCATGCTGGGTGCTGTGCCGGAAATTGCTTGGCGTTTATACTATCAAATGTACCTACTATTGTAAGTTTTGATTGATTGTCTTGTGCAAAATCACAAAGCGTAAATATTTCAATTTCCATTGTATTAGTTTTATGAAATGCAAAGTTAGTTAAATACTATCTATTCATTTTTAATTCAGATTTGGCTATACAAACACAAAAAAAGTGGAGATACTTTTTAAAAAGCATCTCCACAGTGATAAAAAATACCTTTTGTTTACGCTTTTGTATTAGTAGTATAAGTATCATCTTCCTCCACTTTTTTTCTGCCAAATAATTTTTTAATCCCTCCCCAAAGTGCAACTATACCAATTAAAATAAATTTCCAACTGGCGGCTAAAAATTTACCAATAGTAGCTAAAATGCCCACTTTCAGCAATACTTTTCCTGCTACTAATCCACCAATAGTCCAGGCAGCAACTTCATCTGTTTTAGAGTCAAAATCTTTATACATACTACCTTCTGTAAATGAAGGTATAGCCAATACTTTATCAATATCCTTTTTTACAGTATCAATATATTTCATGGTTGATACAGCATTCATAGACAACACTCCTTTTCTACCCAAAATACGTACTTCGTAGTTTAATGTATTTTCATCTGCATCGCCAAACTTTAAGTTTTTTGCCCAGTGCAATACTTTATTGGTTTTATCGTAAAACGGTTTTGATGCCCAACCTACCATGTGAATAGCAGGGTAACCTTGAGCTACTCTTGTTTTGTTTTCTTCTACTTCTTCTTCTTGCATTTGCTTTAGCATGTCGTCGTAGTTAATTTTATCTGCATCATCATCTTTTACAAAACCCATGGCTTCGTAAGTAATAATAAAAGCATACGAATCAGTCTCTATCACACTACTTTTTTCAGGTAAAATCATACCTAAAATACCTGTTTGCGGCGGATTGCCCCAAACACTTGATAGTATATAACTAGCTTGTGTTCCATTTAAATATTTAAACCCTTTTGGTACATTTAATTTTACATTGGCAGTAGTTAGTGTAATGCTACCTGTTTCATATTTCATAGCTGTTTCAACAGAGTCGTAAAATTTTACTTGTGCTGCCAACGCTTTGGTTAATGAATCTGCATCGCCACTAGCCAATAAAATAGTTGAAAATAAAATAGAAGAAAGGATACTTAATAATACTTTTTTCATGTTACAAATTATTTTTTTGGATTAAAGAAAAGCTAAATACTTGAATTGGGGAAATAATTAGAGAAGTATTTTATACTTAGTAGATTTATTTAAATATTAGTAAAAACTTCTCAGAAGCGTTGTCTCGTTACGGGATATCCCTGTAAGAGATGCAAGAATTGTATTGAAGCAATATTATCTAAAGAAGAAGAAAAAGTAAAACAAAAAATTAGGGATCTAAAAAATCAAGCGGTTAAATATTTAACCGCTTCTTAAAGTCTAAATCATTTTTTTCCAATGTATCCTTAGCAATATCATAACCTGCATCGGCATGTCTAATAACACCCATGCCAGGGTCGTTACGTAACACACGGCTAAGCCTAGCCGCTGCATCGGCAGTACCATCAGCCACTATTACCATACCGCTGTGAATGCTATAGCCCATACCTACGCCGCCACCGTGGTGTAAGCTTACCCAACTGGCACCACCTGCCGTATTTACTAAGGCATTTAATATGGGCCAATCGGCAACGGCATCGCTACCATCTAGCATAGCTTCAGTTTCTCTGTTTGGAGATGCAACACTACCTGTATCTAAATGATCTCTACCAATTACAATAGGTGCTTTTACTTTACCTGTACGTACTAGTTCGTTAAAAGCTAATCCAGCTTTTTCTCTATCACCCTGCCCTATCCAGCAAATTCTTGCTGGTAAACCTTGAAAAGCAATTTTTTCTTTAGCCATTTTCATCCAACGTATCATGCCTGCATTTTCAGGAAAAAGGTTCATCATTAGTTCGTCGGTTACGGCAATATCGTTAGGGTCGCCGCTAAGTGCTGCCCAGCGGAATGGCCCTTTGCCTTCGCAAAATAAAGGGCGTATGTAAGCTGGTACAAAACCTAAGAAAGCAAATGGGTCATGTGCTGTTAATCTGCAATCGTTTAAGCTTTTCCCTATTTGAATTACTCTTTCTTCAAATTCTTTTGCTCTTGCTCTTATATTATTTCCATAATCAAATGTAATAGCTCCCATATCCATCAACTGAAGCATAAGTTGCACATGCAAATACATACTAGCATAACTCAACTCTAAATATTTTTCCTTATCAGTTTCTCTTAATCTATTAGCTTCTGCGTTGGTTAATGTATGTGGTATGTAACCAATTAATGGGTCGTGTGCACTGGTTTGGTCGGTTAGTGTATCAGGCACTATATTACGTTCAATTAAACGCTGTAACAAGTGAACGGCATTACATAATACACCAATACTTATAGCTTTCCCTTCGGCCTTATATTTTAGTGCTGCATCAATTGCGGCATCAATATCCGTATGCTTTTCATCTAAATATCTTGTTTCAATTCGTTTGTCTATTCGCCACTCTTCTACTTCGGCAACTAAGGCTACGCCTTCATTCATAGTTATGGCAAGAGGTTGTGCACCGCCCATTCCACCAAGACCTGCGGTTACGTTTAGGGTTCCTTTTAAAGAGCCACCAGAGATGCTTTGTTCCTCAGCATGACTGGGAAAATGCTTATCTGCAAGTGCTGCATAAGTTTCGTAAGTACCTTGCACTATGCCTTGACTGCCAATGTAAATCCAGCTGCCTGCCGTCATTTGACCATACATCATTAAGCCTTTTTTCTCCAACTCATCAAAATGTTGCCAGTTGGCCCAATTGGGTACTAGTTGACTATTGCTTAACAATACTCTTGGCGAATCTTTATGTGTTTTTAAAATACCAACGGGTTTACCACTTTGTATTAAAAGGGTTTCATCTTCTTCTAAAATTTTTAAGGAAGCAATAATATTATCCAATGCTTCAAAATTACGGGCAGCTTTTCCTCTGCCACCGTACACAATTAATTCTTCCGGACGTTCGGCTACTTCTGGGTCTAAGTTGTTTAACAACATTCGTAATACAGCTTCTTGCACCCAACCTTTGCAGTTAAGTGTAGTACCCGTAGGTGTTTTGTATTTTATGGGATTGTAACTCATATTAAATAGGAAAATATAATTTATAAATTTCTTCAGGATTATAAACTGTTATAGATGGAAATTCAACACTTTGTAAAACTTTAAAATGCTTATCGTTTGTAATTATAAAATTTGCAGAAGAGGTAAAGGCTGTGTCGCAAAATTTATTGTCATCCTTATCAACTTCAATTAAATTTAGGTGAAAATAATTTTCGACTAAATAAACATATGGACTTGAAATTAAAAAGCTTAGAATTTTTTCTGCTACGCCTAAATTAAGTTTTTGTTCTAATATTTCTAGGTACTCAAAAAATATATCATTAGAAAGGCAAAGCACCCATTCTCCCTTAATGATTTTATCAAACATCCATCTATTTATATCATCAGATTTAAAAATGGTAATAAAAACATTAGTATCAATTACTACCCTTGCTTCTGTTGTGTTCATTTTGCCAACTATTATATTCTTGAGTAGATATTTTATTACTTATTAAATAATCATCAACAGCACTTGTAGCTTTATCTGCAAAATATTTACTAATCATAAGTCTAATAGCTAACAAATCATCTTCACCAACATTGGCAGCATATAGTTTTAGTAACTCTTTTTGGAGGTTACTAAATGTTTTAGGTGCATCTAAAGTAATCATGTGTTAAATTTTGTATGAAGTTATGAATTTTACTGCTTTCATCATATCGGTATGCAAAATTCTATCTTGTTCATTAAAGCTTACTTCTTTTCTAAATGCTGCAACTATTTCTTCCAATTGTGGAGAGGTTTTAAGCGGTCTTCTAAACTCTAATGCTTGTACAGCTGTTAATAATTCTATGGCCAATACTTTTTCTACATTATCAATTACACGTTTGCATTTAGTGGCTGCATTAGCACCCATACTTACATGATCTTCTTGATTATTACTTGATGAAATAGTATCTACACTAGCAGGAGTACATAACTGTTTGTTTTCACTAACAATGCCTGCAGCTGTGTATTGTGGTATCATAAAGCCACTATTTAAGCCAGGATTTTTTACTAGGAATAAAGGTAAATTTCTTTGCCCACTTATTAACTGATAGGTTCTTCTTTCGCTGATACTGGCAATTTCACTCATAGCTATGCACAAAAAGTCTAATGCTAACGCTAATGGCTGTCCGTGAAAATTACCGCCGCTTATAATTAAATCATCGTCAGGAAATACATTGGGATTATCAGTAACGGAGTTGATTTCTTTTATAAAAATACTTTGTACATACTCTACCGTATCTTTTGTAGCACCATGTACTTGCGGTATACAACGGAAACTATAAGCATCTTGTACTTGCTGCTTTTTTTTGGTAGATATAGCACTTCCCTTCAATAATGTTCTAATTTTTGCTGCGGTTTCTACTTGCCCTTTATGGCTTCGTATAGCATGAATTTTTTCGTTGAATGGCTCTGTGGTGCAATCAAAAGCATCTAACGAAATTGCAGCAATTATATCCGCCCATTGCAGCAATCTATCTGCCTGTACTAAATTATACAAGCCATAAGCACTCATAAATTGTGTGCCGTTAATTAAGGCTAAACCTTCTTTGCTTTTTAATTCTATTGGTTGCCAGTTAAACTTTTTCAAAGCTTCGCTAGCAGGCATTTTTTTCCCATCATGCCAAACCTCACCTAAGCCAATTAATGGTAAGCTTAAATGGCTTAGTGGTGCTAAATCGCCACTGGCGCCTAACGAACCCTGTGTATAAATTACTGGAAACACATCGGCATTGTACATATCCATCAATCGCTTTACGGTATCTATTTGTACACCACTATATCCGTAGCTTAGCGATTTCATCTTTAACATTACCATCAACTTTACAATATCTAACGGAACCTCCTCTCCCATACCACAGGCATGCGATTGTATAAGATTGCTTTGCAATTGTTGTAATTGTGTTTTATCAATTTTTACATTTTGCAAGTAGCCAAAGCCTGTATTTATACCATAAAATAAAGCATCGCTTTCTGCCAATTTTTTATCTAAGTAATTACGGCATTCGGTAATTCTAAAATGAGCATCAAAGGTTATAGACACCAATTGGTTAAAGGCTAACAAATTTTTAATTTGCTGAAAGTTGGTGTGTTGTTTATCTAATGGCAAGTAGTTGTAGCTCATACCCCTTAATCCCCTAAAGGGGAAATATTTAAAGTTTAAAAAGCGAATTTACGTTAAATTATTATAGACATAAAGCCCCTTTAGGGGTTTGGGGTCAACAAATCTCTAATAACCACACTAGCAGTGGTACATCCTACAATAGCCGGCATATATGAAATAGTACCAATTACCGATTTTTTGGGATAAGCTTTTTCGGTTACAATAATTTTTTCTTGTTCCACTCGTTCTGGAGAGAAAACTACTTTAACCCCTTTTTTTACTCCTATTTTATGTAAATATTTACGTACATATCTGGCTAAATTACATTGATAACTTTCAGAAATATCAGCCACTTGTATTTGCGATGGATCTAATTTTCCGCCAGCACCTAATGCACTTACAATAGCAATTTTTCTTTCCACACAAGCTTTAATAAACCACACTTTTGGGCTTAAAGTATCAATGCAATCAACGGCGTAATCAAAATTACCCGTATCCAAAATTTCGTTGGTACGTTCTTCTTTTATAAACTCGGTTATCACAGTTAAATCAAGTAGAGGATTTATATCTTTTAATCTTGCTGCTAATACTGTGGTTTTATTTTGCTTTTCTGTAGAGTGCAATGCTACTATTTGACGATTAGTATTACTTAAATCAACCACATCGCCATCTACAATAGTCATTTTACCAATACCAGCTCTGGCAATCATTTCAGCACAAATACCACCAACGCCGCCAAGCCCCACTACTAGTACATTTTTACTCATTAGCCTATAAATACGTTCGTCATCAAGCATTAGTTGTGTACGGCTCATCCAGTATGGAATCATGAGATGTTTAATTTATTGATTTGCGAATTTTTGATTTAAGTTGCAAATTTATTACTAAAGGATTATAAAATTCTAAAAACTAAAATGTAAAATGTATTTTTATATTCTTGAATAAATATTAAAATACTGCCATGCACAAACACTCGTACATCAAACATCGTACATCGTACATTTTAGTTTTGCTTATTGCTTTTTGCATATTACCTATTGCCCTATCTGCACAAACAGTAAAGCTTTTACACAGTGGCAATAAAGTTAGCTTACGTGGATTAAGTGTGGTTGACGATGCTACTATTTGGGTGAGTGGTAGTGGAGGTACGGTTGGGCAATCATTAGATAGTGGTAACACATGGAAATGGATGACAGTAAAGGGTTTTGAAAAAATTGATTTTAGAGATATTGAAGCCTTTGATAAAACTACTGCTATTATTATGGGGATTGCTTCACCAGCTTATATTTTAAAAACAATTGATGCTGGCCAAACATGGAAAGTAATGTATGAAAGCAAAGACACTACCATGTTTTTAGATGCTATGGAATTTTGGAATGAACAAAGTGGCATTGTAATTGGCGACCCTATAAATGGTAAAATGTTTATTGCTAGAACTTTTGATGAAGGAAAAAATTGGCAACATATTCCTAAAGAAAATATGCCGAGTGTAGTAGCTGGTGAAGCCTGTTTTGCTAGCAGCGGTACCAACGTTCGTAAACTAAATAAAAAAGAAGCAGTTTTTGTAACTGGTGGTATTAAAAGCCGAATGTTTATTAGAGATAGAGTTATTGAAATGCCTATTATTCAAAACAAAGAAACCACTGGCGCCAATAGTGTAGCGGTAAAGAATAGTAAAACAATGATTGTAGTAGGTGGCGATTTTAATACGAAAGATAGCTCCACAAAAAACTGTGTAATTACAAAAGATGGCGGCAAAACCTTTACTGTGCCTACAATACCGCCACATGGCTATAGAAGCTGTGTTGAATTTATTAAAAAGAAAACATGGATAAGCTGCGGCTTAAATGGCGTAGATATTACAACCGATAATGGCAATACTTGGCAATGGATTAGCAAAGAAAGTTTTCATGCTTGTAGAAAAGCTAAAGATGGAAAGAGTGTGTTTTTTAGTGGTGGAAATGGGAGGATTGGGAAGTTAGTGATGGAACGCTGAATTCTTTGAGACACGGATTTTACGGATTGGGACGGATAGAACACTGATTTTTATGATTTGCTATGATTTTTTTCTGTGAAAATCTATGCAATCTGTGAGAAGAAAAAATGGGTAACTGCATTACACAATTATCCATTCTTCAATTATTAATTATTCCTTAATTCAAACTTCTAAAATCTACAGGTACTAATTTACTCACACCAGGCTCTTGCATAGTAACACCATAAATTACATCTACTGCACTCATCGTCATTTTATTGTGGGTTACAATAATAAACTGACTGTTTTCGCTAAACTGTTTAATCATGTTGGTGAACTTACCTACGTTAGCATCATCTAGCGG
>JAGNRZ010000029.1 GCA_017988335.1 Ferruginibacter sp. | reverse complement strand
CTTTGGAAAGGGCTACAATTACTACAGTTTGACATACCCAAATTTTTTGCAAAAGAAAAATTGCAACAACAAATTGAAGATGTAGTAGCTAAAAATAATCATCTATCATTGGCTAGGGTACGGCTAACAATTTTTAGAGGAGATGGGGGATTGTATGACGCTGTTAATCATTTTCCCAACTACGTTATTCAAAGCTGGGCATTGCCTATAGACAAAGGCGGCTTTAACGAAAATGGCTTAGTGGTTGGCTTTTATGAGTATGCAAAAAAAAGCTGCGATGCTTTTAGTAACATAAAGCACAATAATTTTTTACCTTATACCATGGCGGCATTGGCCGCCAAACAAAATAAATGGAACGATGCTTTAGTGCTGAATACATTTGGCAATATTTGCGATAGTACTATAGCCAATATTTTTATTGTAAAAGATAATATTGTGTTTACTCCGCCACTAACAGAAGGTTGTATTGAAGGCACTAATAGAAATAGGGTAATTAAAATTTTACAATCAAATAAATTTAATGTGCAAAAAATTGCTTTAACCAAAGCAATGGTTTTAAATGCCGATGAAGTTTTTTTAACTAATGCTATCAATAATATTAAATGGGTTGGGCAAATAGAGGATAAAAATTATAGTAACACTGTTACCCAAAAAATAGTTCACTTAGTATCTCAACCTAATTAACAATTGTTTGTTAATCTAATATGCAACCCATAAATATATTTTGGTTTAGAAGAGATTTAAGATTAGAAGACAATGCAGGGTTATACTATGCTCTAAAAGCTAATAAACCTGTACTGCCTATTTTTATTTTTGATACTAATATTTTAGATAAATTAGAAGATAATGCCGATGCTAGAGTTACATTTATTTACCAAACTTTGGCTGCGTTACAAAAACAGTTATTGCAATTTGGTTCGTCGTTACAAATATTTTATGGCAAGCCACTTGAAGTGTATAAAAAAATAGAGGCACAATATAAAATTGAAACTGTATTTACCAATCATGATTATGAATTATATGGAATAGAAAGAGATAGTGCAATACAAAGATTTTTAGCTTCACATAGCATTCAATTTAAAACCTATAAAGACCATGTAATTTTTGAAAAAAACGAAGTTTTAAAAGATGATGGGAAACCTTACACAGTATTTACACCTTATAGCCGTAAATGGAAAGCATGTTTACAACCATTTCATTATAAAGCATATCCTACTAGTAAATATTTTAAACATTTTTTTAAGCAAGATGAACAGCCTATAATTTCTTTACAACAAATGGGTTTTACAGCCTCTTCCTTAGTTTTTCCAAGCCATGAGTTAAATGAAGAAATTGTAAGAAAATATACGACCAATAGAGATTTTCCTGCAATAGAAAGTACATCAAAACTAGGGTTACACTTACGCTTTGGAACTGTAAGTATAAGGCAATTATTAGCCAAGGCACTTACACTTAATGATACCTTTGTTAATGAATTAATTTGGAGAGATTTTTACCACATGATTTTATGGCATTTTCCACATGTTGGGCTGGGCAAGGCTTTTAGGCAAGAGTATGATGCAATTGAATGGCGACATGATGATGGCGAATTTGAAAAATGGTGCAAAGGGCAAACTGGATATCCAATAGTGGATGCTGGAATGAGAGAGTTAAACTCCACTGGTTTTATGCACAATAGAGTACGGATGATTGTAGCCTCTTTTTTAACTAAACATTTGCTGCTTGATTGGCGTTTGGGCGAAGACTATTTTGCTCAAAAATTATTAGATTTTGATTTTGCAGCCAACAATGGCGGTTGGCAATGGGCTAGTGGCAGTGGTTGCGATGCTGCTCCTTATTTTAGAATTTTTAATCCCTATTTACAAACAAAAAAATTTGATGAAAATTTTGCCTACATAAAAAAATGGATGCCAGAGTTTCAAGAGTTTAGTTATCCAAAGCCAATTGTTGAGCATGAAGTGGCTCGTAAACGATGCTTGGAAGTTTATGCTAAAGCATTAAAAAAATCGTAACTCTTATAAAAAGATTGATGAAGTATTAATGGAGGTGTTGGTTATTTGCTCATGAACCGCTATTAGTTTTTCAATGGCATTTTTTCCATCTTGCCCTAGTTGTAATGAGTAATTATTTACATATAAGTCAATATGTTTTTTCATTACAGCTTCACTCATTTCTTGACTATGTATTTTTACATAATTAGTTAATTCATTGTAATGATGTTTGTAGGCATATTCAATACTTTGTTTAATTAAGTTATCTATTTTAACAGCTATGTTTTTATCTATATCTTTTTTTATTACAATTCCTCCAAGTGGTATTGGGCATTGTATGGTTTGTTCCCAATAATCGCCTAGGTCAATTATTTTTTTTAAACCTTTTTCTTTATAAGTAAACCTATTTTCATGAATGATAACGCCTAAGCCTTTATTTTGCAAAACAAAATTTTCAATTTCATCATACCTTAAAAAAACTTTGTTTTTTGCATTAGGATAAGCTAAAGAAAAAAGTAAATGTGCTGTAGTATTTTCTCCTGGTATTGCAATTAAAAAATCCTCAATATTTTTAATTCCTAATTCTAAATTCTTAATTAATAATGGACCAACTCCATTACCCAATGCACTACCACTATTTAGTACTGAATATTTTGTAAGCACTAATGGCAATACACCATAGCTTAGTTTTGTAATTTGTAATTTGCCTTGTAATGCCCACTCATTAAGGGTTTGCACATCTTCTAATTGTACATCAAATGTAAGGCCTTGTGTATTTATTTTATTATGCACTAAAGCATCAAAAATAAAAGTATCGTTTGGGCAAGGCGAAAAGCCTAGAGTAAATTTCACATTTATAGTATTAATCAGTTAAATTGTTTATTAGTTAATTCGTGTAATTAATTTTATAGTTCACTTATCAATTTCTCCAGCTCCGTATTTAAATTCTTTATAGCTAATTCCATTTTCCATTTTGTTTTATCTCTTTCACCTACATAATTACTAATGCTTCTTATTTGTACAAAAGGTGTTTTTTCTTGCAAGCAAACATAATGCAAAGCAGCACCTTCCATGGTTTCAATTTCTGGGTTAAACAATTCCATCAACTGCTCTTTTAATAGTAAATTATCATTTACTTTATTTACAGTAATGGCTTTTACTAATTCTAAGTTAGACTGTTGCAAAATTTTATTGTCATTAAACAACCATCCATTCTTAAAAGGGAATTCATTTTTGTTTAATAAATCAGTTTCAAAAATGGGGGTAAATTGCTGTTTTTCCTCTATGCCAATATCTCCAAATGTATCTTGCTTTACTAATACTGTTTCGCCTAGCTCAAATTCATTAGTAAAAGCACCAGCAATGCCAGCTTGTATAATTATATCATAATTATTTATGCCAATAGTTTTTTGTATTTGATATAGGCTTGCAGGCATGCCTATACCAGTAATTAATACAGATGCTTTTGGGTTTTGCTCAATAAATGGAGCAATTTCAAATGATGTGGAGGCTACCACTAATATATTCATGCAGTAAAGTTGAACCTTTTTTGTGTAATGCTGTTAATATGCTTTGTGCTTTTGTTTGTAACTTTGCACAAAAATACAAAATGGTTTATTTAACAAGGGTGGAGCATTTTAACGCTGCTCATAAGTTGTATAACAATCACTGGACAGAAGAACAAAATATCGAAATATTTGGCAAATGTGCCAATCCTAATTGGCATGGGCATAATTACGAGATACATGTTACTATTAAGGGCAACTTGCAAGTAGAAACGGGATTTATTTTTAATGCAAAGAGGTTAAGTGTAATAATAAATGAATATGTGTGTGATAAAATAGACCATAAAAATTTAAATATTGATGTAGAGTTTATGAAAGGCAAGTTTAGCACTTGCGAAAGTTTAACTGTTGCTATATGGGAACAATTACAACCAGTTTTAAAAAATGAAGGAGTAGAATTACATTGTATTAAATTATACGAAACTCCAAGAATATATACAGAGTATTACGGGTGATTAAAAAATCAATAAATTAAAAATCTTAAAATCAACCATTTAATGGCTTATAAAAGAACAGAGCAATATGATGAACAAACAACATCAGGCTTAATAAAAAACTATAGGGATGCAATCTCTTTATTAGGTGAAGATGCTGAACGTGAAGGGTTAATAAAAACGCCAGAACGAATGGCAAAAGCTATGCAATACATTACGCAAGGTTATCAAATGGATGCAAAAGAAATTTTGAACTCTGCAAAATTTCATGAAGAAGTAAGTGAGATGATAATTGTAAAAGATATTGAATTGTACAGTATGTGTGAGCATCATATGCTGCCTTTTTTTGGTAAAGCCCATGTAGCCTACATTCCTAATGGATGGATTACTGGGCTAAGTAAAATTGCTAGAGTAGTAGATGTGTATAGCAGAAGATTACAAGTGCAAGAGAGATTAACACATCAAATATTAGATGCCATAAAAGAAACGCTTAATCCTTTGGGGGTAGCGGTAGTAATTGAAGCCTCACACTTATGTATGATGATGAGAGGAGTACAAAAGCAAAATTCAGCTACCACTACTTCTGCATTTGATGGGGAGTTTAGTAAAACAAGTACTCGTAACGAATTTTTAAAATTAATTAGCAATAAGCTACATTAAATTATTCAAAAAGACTCATTAAGTCAATTTGAACAGTACAGTTATGTGTTAAATTAAATGTTGAGTTTTCTATTTGCTTGTATTTGTTATCAATCAACTCAAATGTTTCTATAGAGTTTTTTTCACAATCGGCAATAATGTAATATTTAACACCATACATTTCGTATAAATTAAATTTAGTGTTTCTATCTCTAAGTCTTGTAGAGTGTGAGGATACTTCTAAAATTAATTGTGGGGGAAACGTCAAATAATCATCAGTAAATTCTCCACAAACAACCATACAATCTGGTCGTACAACTGTATCATCATTTACTACCCAGTCTAACTCAATATAAACATTGCAATTGCAATTAGCCTTTTGTTTTTGTAAAGAATTACCAAACTCTCTACAAAAATTAGAAGTAAATAATTGATGCTTTCTTTTTGGTGCAGGACTCATGGCAATTGGGTAACCATTTATCAATTCCCAATCACCTTTCCATAACTTATAATCATTATAAGTATATAGTTCTGGTTCAAAAATTTTGGTTGATAAATTCATTACAGTAATTTACAACAAAATTATACTTAATTTTCAATTTAAAATAGATTTTATATGTTAAAAGCATTTGTATTTCCAGGGCAAGGATCACAATTTAGTGGCATGGGAAAAAATTTGTATGATACTAACGATAGGGCTAAACAACTATTTGAGCAAGCTAATGATATTTTAGGTTTTCGTATTTCCGATATTATGTTTAGCGGTACAGATGATGAATTAAAACAAACTAATGTAACACAGCCTGCTGTTTTTTTACATTCGGTAATAGCGTATAAAACATTATCCACAGATAAACCTGATATGGTGGCAGGCCATTCATTAGGCGAATTTTCTGCTTTAGTGGCTAATGAAGTGTTGAGTTTTGAAGATGCGTTGAAGTTAGTATCCATAAGGGCTAATGCTATGCAAAAAGCTTGTGAAGTAAACCCTAGCACAATGGCGGCAGTATTAGCATTGGCTGATGAAAAAGTGGAGGAAGTTTGTGAAATTGTGTCAAAAAAGAGTGGGGAAGTAGTAGTGGCGGCTAATTATAATTGCCCCGGACAATTAGTAATTAGTGGTAGTATAAAAGGGATAGAATTAGCTTGTGAAGCTATGAAGGCGGCTGGTGCAAAAAGAGCATTGGTATTACCTGTTGGTGGTGCTTTTCATAGCCCATTAATGTTACCAGCTAAAGAAGAATTAGCAGCTGCTATTGAAGCTACCAATTTTGCTACACCTATTTGCCCTGTATATCAAAATGTAGTAGCAAAAGCAGTAACAGATGCAGCTGAAATAAAACAAAACTTAATTAACCAACTTACAGGTGCTGTTAAATGGACTCAAAGCGTACAAGCCATGATAGCAGACGGTACTACACATTTTACAGAGTTTGGGCCAGGTAAAGTATTACAAGGGCTAGTACAAAAAATTAATAAAGAAATGGTGGTAGATGGATTGAATTAATTTTTTCACTTACATTGCTTTACTTGTAGTTTTTTAGGAGTTGGCTTTGGATATACCGCTAAACAATAATAGCAAGCATAATTTATTTTGCTTGTTGATAAATAGACTTTAGCAGTACTATCACTTTGTAAAACAATTTCGTCGCAATAGTTTTCTATTGTGGTATAATACTGAAAAATAGTTGTGGCAAAATAAAATGGCGCTGTATATTGTACAACGCCATTTTTTATTCAGCATCTTCAATAATAGCTAAGTAACTAATAAATTCTTTGTCGTTAATTAAAATAACAATAGGCATAGTATCATCCTTATCAAACTTGTAAGTAAATGATAGCTTATTACCACTCAAATTATACTCAACATATTTTGTTATTGTTTTCTTTTTAATTACAAACTTAATTGCTACTTTATTAATACTATCTGTATTTGATAATGTAAAAGCAAATTTAACCGCCTGATTCGTTTTTGATTTAATGATACCGCTGCTAGGTGTAAAATTTTGCAAACCGTAAATAAAACTAGCAGTTTGTATAACAGGTAAGTTTAAAAAATCATTTTTACTTTTTGGACCAGATTCTAATTTCCAAGCTAAGTTATCAGGGAAATGTTGCCAGTTAAATATTTTTTTATCTGGGAAAAAATATTGTGTGCTAAAAACTTTTGTTAGCACTTTCATATCGCTATCAAAATTACCACTGGCAAGGGCTACATCTACATAATACCATTGTGTAGGGCTAATATCTAATTGCACCACATTCCAAGTATGATTTTTCTCATCTTCTTTTTCACCAATTACACTTGCATCTCTTTTTAAAAATCCATCAACTGTTAAGCAACGTATGCCAGCACTGCTGCACATATCTTGATATAACTTTGCAAAACCTTCGGCAGTTGCTTTACGGTAAAGTAAAACATCGGCAGTGGCATCTTTATCATTTCTACTACTTCTAATAGCTTTTAAATCGTAAACAATATTGTTTGCAATCCAAGTATAAATGGCTCTAGCTTTATCTGCTTTTTCTGTAAAAGGTTTAGTTAAAATAGTAGTTATGCTACCCATATTGGTGCTATCTAGCTTACCTACTTTTAAAGCATGGGCATCTGCCTTTGCATAATTGTTCTGTGCAAAAGCTTGTACAGTAGCTATTATAAAAATAATAAGTGATGTTAAAAATTTATTCTTCATAGATTAAAAGTAACACATAGGTTGTTAAAAAAGATAAAAGATTTTAATGTAAACCTATTTAAAATCGTATAGTGTAGCTGTAAAGATCCCTCTTTCTCTCTTTTTAAAAATGGCTTTCCAATTGCCTGTATAACGAATTAATGTGGGTGCTAGGTATTCGCCAAATTTATTTATCTCTACCTGCATTTGCACATCAAAATCATAAACACCAGCATCGTAACTAAGGCTGTAATTGCGGCCTTTAATTTCATAAGTTTGGTCATCAAACCAGGTAGTCATTTCGTCCACCACTACATTGTTTTTATTGCCATCTTTTACTTTTTGTCTAAATACAAAGCAACTGGTATTGTTGTACAATTCAATGTCAATTTTCATGTCGTAGTATTCAGCCATATCGTCATCATAAATAGCAGTTTTGTTACTCATAAATGGTAAACCATTTATTTTTTGCCCTGGATTAAAAAACAACATTTTTAATTGTTGTTTATGTTTTTCCATTCCTTTTAAACCCTCGGTGCTAAAAGCTTTGTTGCCAATAATATTGGTTTCGCCACAAATGCTATCTTTTGTAAAAAATAAGGAAGCATACATTTGAGCAGTATAGTAGTTTAGGTTATTTTCTTTGTCAAACCAGTCACCAGTAATTTTTTCCTCGGTGGTTTGCATACTTCTACAGCTGTTACGATATAGCTGATTGGTTTTGCTAAAATAACTAGCTTGTGCATTTCCTTTTTTATCATTCATTCGTATATCGTTAATAGCACTAAAGTTGAGTACACGTAAGTTTCTAAACGCTTTGTAAAAGGAAGTATCTGTTTTTATTTTTTTGATAAATGAAGCAACATTTAGTTTGGAGTTAACTACTACTTCACTTAGTGTAATGGATTGTTTGCCTATGTGTAGGGTAGTATCTTTTTGCTGAGCAAAAAGCGATGTATATAAAAAAAGACAAAAAAAAGCAGGCATGAAATATTTCATGCCTGCAAGGTAATCAACAAAGGTTTAATGGAGTATTAATCTACACTGCCTTTTTCTGTTGATTTTACAATAGGTTTTTTATCTTCTTTTTTTACTTCGTTTGATACACTACCCGTATTATCAATCGCTTTAGCTTTTGAAGGAGCTACAATTGGAGCTTGATCTAAACTACCACCAGAAGAAGGAACTATCTTTTTTGTTGCAACTTGTGGAGTTACATCATCTAAAGAAGAGCCTCCATTTGTTGGTGTATATGATATTCTCATACTTTCTGGTTGATTGTGTGAAGCAGGATCCCAATATTTACCCTTTTGTAGGGTAGATTTTTCTTCAACTGCTTGGAAAGGAAACTTACGCATATGAGCATCGTTACGTACTCCTTTAACCTCCCAACTTACTTTTATATTAGGTTGATTGGTTGCAATTTCAAATTTATTGTTAGCCACTTCTTTACTTACTATTGCTTGTGCAAATGAACCAATAACAGTTAATTGATAACGAAAATCTTTATTGATGGCTTCGAAATAATCTGGTAATTGAACAGTTGCTTTACCAGCAGCATCTGTAGTTATATTACCACTATAAAAATTTATTACTTCGTTACTTTCTGCAGCAGCATGGCGTAATAATTTATTAGTTGGGTCAAGTGGGTGATCCATTGTAAAGGCCTTAGCACCTACAACTGTAAAGTCGCCATTTACTACTACACGACCAGTTGTATTTTCAATACGCATTCTCTCTCCACCACCACCAAGTTCAAATATTTGATAGTCATCAGTACCTGGATTGTTACGAGTGTTCCATTGGTTTACTCCTGCTTTAGCAAAACGCAAAGCAGCATCCCCACTTTGTCCATCGATATCTACTACAGAAAATGATGAAGATGAACGGCTACGAATACCAGTAGAACCACCATGCAATACATCTAACTTGTACGATGGAGCAGTTGTTTCACCAATACCTACATTACCTGTAGCATCTTGAATAACTACACGGCTGCCACCGCCACCTAATTCGAATATTTCAAAATAATCATCCGCAGGACGGTTACGAACATTCCATTGGTTTACTCCTGCTTTAGCAAAACGCAAAGCAGCATCACCACTTTGTGCATCAATATCTACTACAGAAAATGATGAAGACGAGCGGCTACGAATACCAGTAGAGCCACCATGTAATACATCTAATTTGTACGATGGAGAAGTAGTTTCACCAATACCAACGTTACCAGTACCATCCTGTATAACAAAACGGCTACCACCGCCACCTAATTCAAAGATTTCATAATAATCATCCGCAGGACGGTTACGTGTATTCCATTGATTAACACCTGCCTTAGCAAAACGTAAAGCTGCATCACCACTTGCAGCATCTATATCTACAACTGAAAAAGATGAAGATGAACGGCTACGAATGCCAGTAGCGCCACCATGTAATACATCTAATTTATAAGAAGGAGATGTAGTTTCACCAATACCTACATTGCCTGTAGCATCTTGAATAACCATTCGGCTGCCGCCACCACCAAGCTCAAATATTTCTAAATAATCATCTGCCGGACGATTACGAATGTTCCATTGATTAACACCAGCTTTTGCAAAACGTAAAGCGGCATCACCACTTGCGGCATTTATATCCACAACTGAAAAACCAGAAGTTGAATTTACGCCTATACCTGTACTTCCACTATGAGTAACATCAAACCTATGTGTTGGTGTTGTAGTTCCTAAGCCTATACTATTGCCATCATCAAATAATAATGAATTTCCAATATTAGTTCCAGTTGGTGTCCATTTTGGGATAAAGTTTAACGTACCAGAACCTGTAACACCGCCAGCGCCACCAAGTGCTTGCCAAGTAGCATTACCCGTAGCATCTGAAACTAATACTCTATTAGCAGCTTCGCCAATACCAGTTAATTGTAATCCACCAACAGTTTGTAAAGCTTTAGGTGCAGCATTTGTGCTAGCTGCTCTTAATGCAAAGCCAGTACCAGCCACATTAACATCAACACCATTTGCTGTACTTGCTGCATTTGTTGAAGTAAACAAACCAGCTCTACCTAAGCCATTTGTTCTAACAGTTACAGCAGTATTTGTGTTGGTTGCATTTTGAATTGCGAATTCAGCAGCTCTTCCATTTACATTTGAATAGCCAGCAACTCCAAGTCCGTTATCACTATAGCCATGTACACCTATGCCACTAGGAGTATTACCATATACACCCCATCCGCTTCCATTTTGACTGCCAAATACACCAATACCATTTCCAGTTGTACTATTATTTATACCTCTTACACCTGTAGAAAACCCACCTGGCGAAGTTGATGAAATGGTACCTGTTATTGCGTTTGCACTACCGTCAGTACTTGCACTTGTACCTGTAATAGCACCTAATGTACCAGTGGTAGAGGAGTTTGTCATACCCACCAAAGGGTTTGCAGCCTCTGCCTGACTTTTGATTAATGGGAAAGTTATTTTTTGTGAGGTAACAGCACCATCGGCAATTTTAATTGTGGTTACAGCACCATCGGCCAATTTACCAGTAGTTACTACTAAAGGAGCAATTATTGGGTTAGGGTAAGTGCTACCTGCTAAATCACCACCAGCTGGTCCTACAGGAGCAGCTCCAGCTGCACCTAAAGCATAAGGTACACTCACTAATTGAGTGGCACCCACACTTACAAAGTTTGTACCTCCCACAGGGTCAATTTCAACTTGTAAAAATTTACTACCTGTACCTGTAGGTGTCCAGTTAATACCTGCAATGGTACCACTAGTTGTAACAGCCCCAGGGCTACCCACCACTACATTAAATAAACCAAAAGCATTGGTGGTTACATTACGAGTTTCGCTGTATACAGAAGCACCTGTGGCACTACCATCTCTAATGGTTAAACGTAAAGCTACATTTTGATTAGGTAATACATTACCTACTGCATTACGAGCCACCCCTTGATAATTCATAAGGTTAGGCGATTGAGCAAACGTAAGCAGCGTAACTAAAAAGCTTACTATCGTTATTAAAATCTTTTTCATGTGTTAAATTGTTTAAATGATTTTTTTATTGGGTTTTAGTTTAATTAACTTTTACAACTTTAAAAGCACCTTTTTTAGCCACAGATGGGCTAACAGGAACTAGTTCTATATAAAGCATATAGGTACCAGCAGGGAAAGAAGTAACATTCCATTTTTCAATACGACCAGTACCATAGTAATCAAATTGTCGATTACTCATAAATCTACCAGTAGCATCGTAAAAACTCATGGTAACCTTACCTTTTTGTTTACTAAAGAAATCAATTTCTAAAACATTTTGAGTGGGGTTAGGTAAAATTTTAATTTCATCTCTGTCCCATGTACTGGTGGTGCTATTAGTAGCCGGGTTGTGAGTTTCTGGCTGTAATACACCTTGTGTAACAATAAGATTAGGGGAGGTTTGGGTTTCAATAACCATTGCCTCACCAAAGCTCCATTCAAACCTATAAAAGGTAAAAAAATTGGTACCACCAGTTGCATTGAGTACAGCTGGAGTAACACTTTGAGCAAAAGAAGATGAAAAGAAAAATAGGCTAACCGCAGTAATAAAAAAGTGTTGTACTTTTTTCATAAGCAGTTTGTTTTTTGGTTTAATTATTAAATTACATACAAAGTAACAAAATATTATGATAAATCAAAATACCACAAAGGGGTGATAGGAAAAAATGTGTGTAACTGTTATTAAAGCAATTAGTAAATATTAATGTATCTTATGCCGCACTTATTTAGCAAAAATCATTCTATAGTCAACATTTATTTTGCCTTTACTAATATCATCTAATTTACGCTTTAGCAGCTTTTTCTTAAGTGGTTTAAGGTAGTCTATAAACAACTTACCTTCAATATGATCGTATTCATGCAAAATAATACGGGCTGTTATTCCATTAAAAGTTTGGGTGTGTGTAGTAAAGTTTTCATCTTGATATTCTAGTGTAACTTCTTCATGCCTAAACACATCTTCCCTAATTTTAGGTATGCTTAAGCATCCTTCGTTATAGCTCCATTCTTTACCAGCAAGTGATATTACTTTGGCATTTATAAAAACACCTTTATAACCAGGCGTATCAGGATAGTCTAATTCCTCATCATCTTCTTTATTGGCAAATATTTGTTCACTATCAATAATAAATAAACGAATAGGGGCATTTATTTGCGGAGCTGCTAAACCTACACCATTGCTATTGTACATAGTTTCCCACATGTTGGCTAATAGTTTATCCAACTCAGGATGATTTGCATCAATATCATTGCAAACTTTGCGTAAAATGGGTGAGCCGTAAGCTACTATTGGTAGAATCATTGAAATTTAATATTGAAGATTTATGTATTTAATGTTTTGCAAAGTTAAGGTTATCAATTTATACCTAAATATTCTTGCAACATAATGGTAGCAGCAATTTGATCTACATTGCCTTTAATTCGGCGGTCTTTTTTCTTCATGCCCATTTCAAGCATAGCAGCTTTAGCCATTTTGCTGGTATAGCGTTCATCAACAGTTTTTATAGGCATGTTAGGAAACTCTTTTTGTATTTTTTTTATGGCCGCTTTTACTAATGGTGTGCCATGTGTATCACTATCATCCCAATTGGTAGGCATACCAATCAATATTAATTCTACTTCTTCTGTTGTAAAATATTTTTTTAAAAAAGATATTAGTTCTTTTGATTCAATAGTAGTTAGTGCCGTTGCAATTATTTGCAAAGGATCGGTTACGGCAATACCCGTTCTTTTTCCGCCATAGTCTATACAAAGTATTCTTGCCATTTTTTGGAACGCTGATTTTTTATGATGGTGATGATGTATTAAGATAAAATCATATTAAATCTTATTTGTCATAACCATCTGCGTTCTATTTATAAAAATAAATCTAAAATTACAAACACAGCAAACACCACACTTGCAATTCCATTGGTAGTAAAAAAAGCCATATTCACTTTGCTTAAATCGGTTGGTTTTACTAGAATATGTTGATAGATAAGCAATGCAATAAACACACCAACGCCAATCCAATACCACATACCAAAATGCCCATAAACACCAGCATAAATAATAAACGCTGCTGATAGTAAATGCAATAATTCAGAAATACGTAATGCTTTTGTTTTACCAACGGCTGCAGGTATGCTGTGTAATTTATTTTGTTTGTCAAATTCTTCATCTTGCAAGGCATATATAATATCAAAACCGCTTACCCAACACAAAACGGTTAGTGAAAATAATATTGGTAACACAGCAAACTCTCCTGTTACTGCAATGTATGCGCCAATAGGAGCTAAAGATAAACCTACTCCTAAAATTAAATGGCACAAAGCTGTAAAACGCTTGGTATAGCTATAACCTAGCACTACCAATAAAGCAATTGGCGATAAATAAAAACAAAGCCTATTAATAAAAAATGTACATGCAATAAATAATACACAATTGATAATAGTAAAAGCCAATGCGTTATTTGGCTTAATAATACCAGCAGGTATTTCTCTTACAGCAGTACGTGGGTTTTTTGCATCATACTTTGCATCTAACCACCGATTGAAAGCCATAGCTGCAGAACGGGCAAAAATCATGCAGAGGATAACTAAACAAAAATTAGTAATTACTTCTTGCATGCTAATGAAATTTGTGATATCCCTACCCCAGCCAATTGTTTTATTAAGATTCCATTGCCCAACGCCATAGATACTGTAATCAAAATTTTCACTCTTCAATCCTAAAAAAAATCCAATCAACGCAAAGGGCATTGCAAAAATGGTATGAGAAAATTTTATTAAAGAAAGATAATTTTTTAAAGAAGGCATTTTTGAAAGTAAATTATTAATAAAAGAATGGATTCATTTTTGTATGCCTAATTCTTAAAATGCGTATTTCAGTATTACTAACAAAATATGAAATTCTATAGCTATAAACTTCATAAGCTCTGTAAGCAGTATCATTATCTAGCTTGTACTTATCCGCAGGGAAAAATTGAGGATTAGCTAAAATTTTATAAAAACTGTTTATGATTGTTTGTTTTACCTTTTCGGCATTTATAGGAGAATCTTCTTTAATATATAAGTATAATTTTTTTAAATCCAACTTGGCATTGTTTTCAATAATTAATTTCACCATTGCTGCATTTCTTTTTCTAGTTCTTCCATTGTAATAAATTCGCCATTCTTAATATTTTTCATAGCTTTTTCTAACTCATCATTGTATTCTTGCAAAGTATAATCTTCATTTTTTGGCAATTTGTTTACAGTAAATGCCTTCATCAAATTCAATAAAGATGATTTTTGCAATTCATCTAATTGTTTAAAATAGGTAAACAATTCAATATCTGTTGTTGATAAATTCATAACTAATTATTTATAATAAAGGTACATTTTATTTATGAATTGTTATAGGCTTAAGTACTTAGCAATTTACACCCTTGTTCTCACAATTTCCCAAAGCACCACACCTGCAGCGGTGGCTATGTTTAAAGAGTGCTTCATACCCAATTGTGGTATTTCAATACAGCCGTCACATTGTTCAATGGTAGTTTGTTCAACTCCAGTAACTTCATTACCAAATATTACGGCAATTTTTTGGTCACTTTTAAAATCCACCAAATGAAGTTGGTGGCTATTCAAGGCTTGTTCTATAGCGTAAACTTTATAGCCATTATTTCGTAAATCTGTTATAGCTTCTTCTGCATTAGCAAAATGTTTCCAATCCACACTTTCCTCTGCACCCAATGCTGTTTTTTTAATTTCTTTATGGGGCGGAGTGCAAGTATAGCCAGTAATATAAATGCCTTGTAACAAAAAGGCATCGGCTGTTCTAAATACACTGCCTACATTGTAAGCACTACGTATGTTTTCTAACACGGCAATAACCGGCGTTTTAGTGCTTCTTTTAAATTCCTCAACGGTTTTACGGTTAAGTTCGTCCATTGATAGTTTGATGATGTTTGAATTGTTGCTCAATGATGTCACTGATTTACACTGATTTTTTTGATGCACAAAGGTATGCCGTACCCCGAAATAATTGGGATGCCGAACATAGATAATTTGTTGGGTTGATGAATAGTGGTATTTGGCACAAGAGTGCGACGCAACGATGATGCCATAAAAAACTAATGTTGGTTCAATAAAAATTCTTTTTCCCACAAGTTATTTTCACATTCTTTACCCTCAAATAGTTTCAGTAAATTTGCACATCTTATAAATTTTTATGGAAATAACAGCCAAAACTGCCGAACAATTACGCATTACTTCAGATGAATTTGAATTAATAAAACAAAAGCTGGGTCGTATGCCCAATTTTAATGAGTTATGTGCTTTTAGTGGTATGTGGAGTGAGCATTGTAGTTATAAAAACTCTATTAAATGGTTAAAAACATTGCCAAGGGATGGTAAAAAAATGCTGGTAAAAGCTGGTGAAGAAAACGCTGGCTTAATGGATATTGGCGATGGATATGGTGTGGTGTTTAAAATTGAAAGTCATAATCACCCTAGTGCTTTAGAGCCTTTTCAAGGAGCTGCAACAGGTGTGGGTGGTATTAATAGAGATATTTTCACCATGGGTGCAAGGCCTATTGCATCGTTAAATAGTCTTCGGTTTGGAAATTTGGCAGCAACAAAAACACAACATTTATTGGCTGGCGTAGTGCATGGTATTGGGCATTATGGCAATTGCTTTGGAGTACCTACCGTGGGTGGAGAAATTTATTTTGAAGATTGTTATCATACCAACCCATTAGTAAATGCCATGAGTGTAGGTATTTTAAAAAATGGCGAAACTATTTCTGCAACAAGTGGTAAAGTATCTGGCAATCCAGTTTTTTTTGTAGGTAGTGCTACAGGCAAAGATGGTATTGGTGGTGCAAGTTTTGCAAGTGCCGATATTACCGAAGAGAGTGTGCAAGAATTACCTGCGGTGCAAGTGGGTGACCCATTTCAAGAAAAAAAATTATTAGAAGCCTGCCTTGAAGTAATGACAACAGGTGCTGTAGTAGGTATGCAAGATATGGGTGCTGCTGGTATTATTTGTAGCACTAGCGAAATGAGTGCTAAAGGCGAAATGGGTATGCGTATTGATTTAGATAAAGTACCTACTCGTCAAAAAGATATGAAGGCTTGGGAATTGTTATTGAGTGAAAGTCAAGAAAGAATGTTATTAGTAGCCCAAAAAGGTAAAGAACATTTAATACAAGCTGTGTTTGATAAATGGGATTTACCCTGCAGCCAAATTGGCGAAGTAACCGATGATGGCATTTTAAATTTTTATATGCATGGAAATTTAGAAGCTAGTTTACCTGCGTATGAATTAGTGCTTGGCGGCGGTGCTCCACAAAATGATAGGCCTTACGAAGAACCTGCTTACTTCCAAAAAATAAAAGCGTTTGATATAAATACAATTGCTGAGCCAACCGACTTAAAAGCAATTGCGGAACAAATAATTACAATCCCAAATATTGCCAGCAAACGCTGGATATATACGCAATACGATAGTATGGTGGGTACAGGAAATGCAAGTACAAATGCACCAAGCGATGCTGCTATTGTAATTGCAAAGCCAACTAATAAAGCCTTAGCTCTTACAACAGATTGTAATAGTCGTTATGTTTTTGCCGACCCATACAAAGGTGCAATGATTGCCGTGGCAGAAGCGGCACGTAATATTGTGTGCAGCGGTGGTGAGCCTTTAGGTGTTACCAATTGTTTAAACTTTGGTAATCCATTTGACCCACAAGTGTATTACCAATTTGTACATGCTATAAAAGGTATGGGTGAAGCTTGTAGAAAGTTTGATACACCTGTAACTGGCGGTAACGTTAGCTTTTACAACCAAGGGCCAGATGGTGCCGTGTACCCAACACCAACTATTGGTATGGTAGGCTTGTTAGATAATGCCAATGCAAAAATGACGATGGATTTTAAAGAAGAAGGCGATGAAATTTATTTAATAGGCACACAGCGTAATGATATTGGCAGCAGCGAATACCTACATAAAATTTGTGGAGTAGAATATTCTCCGGCACCATACTTTGATATTGATGTAGAGTTGCATGTACAAAAAGCTATTGGTAAAATGATAAGCCACAAATTAATTGAAAGTGCACATGATGTTAGTGAAGGTGGTTTGTTTGTAGCCTTAATGGAAAGTTGCTTTAATCGTAACTTAGGGTTCAACGTTCCCCTCTCCCTTGGAGAGGGGTTAGGGGTGAGGTCAGATGCATACTGGTTTGGCGAAGCACAAAGCCGTGTAGTGGTAAGTGTTAGTAAAGCTAAGCGTAACGATTTTATTCAATTGCTTGAAAAAGTAGAACCCTTAGAGTGTACCTACTTAGGAACAGTTAGCGATGGTTCAATTTCTACAAATAACGAAGATTGGGGTAATGTAAGTGAGTGGAAGCAGAAGTATGATGAAGCGATTGAGAAGATGATGAAATAAGTTCTTTAACCACAAAGACACGAAGGCACAAAGTTGCAATAAGTTTACTTTGTGATTCTTCTTTTCTTTGTGTCTTTGTGGTTTAAAATCTTTCAATAAATGAATACAGATAAAAACATAATAGTTACAGGTGCCTACGGCTTCATCGGAAGCTGCTTGGTGAGCTATCTTAACCAACAAGGTTTTACCAATTTAATTTTGGTAGATGATTTTGCAATGGATGAAGAAAAAGAAAAAAACCTTACCCATAAAAAATATTTGCAAAGAATAGAAAGAGAAAATTTATTTAATTGGTTACAAACCGAACAACCAAAAATTGATTTTGTATTTCACTTAGGTGCAAGAACAGATACTACAGAATTTGATTATAGTGTTCATCAAAAATTAAATGTAGAATATTCTCAAAATATTTGGAATTATTGCACTGCTAATAATATTCCATTGGTGTATGCTTCATCGGCTGCAACCTATGGTAGTGGCGAATTAGGCTATGATGATAACCACGAAGTAATAGAAAAATTGCAACCGCTAAACCCTTACGGAGTAAGCAAAAATGAATTTGATAAATGGGTACTTCGACAAGTTCAGGATGGCAATAAGTTGCCCCCATTTTGGGCTGGTCTAAAATTCTTTAATGTGTATGGTCCCAATGAATATCACAAAGCTAGAATGGCTAGTGTAATTTTTCATTCCTTCAATCAAATAAAAGCAGCTGGTAAAGTAAAACTGTTTAAAAGCCATAAGGAAGGATTTACCGATGGTAATCAGTTAAGAGATTTTGTGTATGTAAAAGACGTAGTAAGTGTTTGTTTTTGGCTGATGACGGTGAGTGGTGAGCAGTCAGTAGTGAGTGGTTTATACAATTTAGGTACAGGTAAAGCAAGAGTATTTAACGATTTAACTAAAGCAACTTTTGCTGGGCTAGATTTACAACCCAATATCGAATATATTGATATGCCTTTAGACATAAGAGATAAATATCAATACTTTACCGAAGCTAATATGCAAAAATTATTAGCTGCTGGTTACAATAAACCTTTTCATTCTTTAGAAGGAGGTGTTGAGGATTATGTAAGAAATTATTTGAGTAAAAATTTGTACTACTAATATGAAAATAGCAATAATAGGCGGCGGAAATTTAGGAACTGCCATAGCAGAAGGGTTATTAAAAAGTAAGTTTAGCAAGGCTACTGATATAATTGTTACCAAACGTAATACCTCTACTTTAAAACATTTAGCCGATAAGGGTGTAACCATTACTTCCAATAACAACGAAGCTGTTAAAAAAGCCGACTTGATAATACTGGCTGTAAAGCCTTTTCAAATTACTGAAGTGCTAAATGGACTTAAAAATAATATTGCAACAAAGCATATAATTGTTTCTGTTATAACTGGCGTTTCACTTGTTGATTTACAGAATTTGGTAAAAAAGAAAAATCCAATTTTTAGGGCTATGCCCAATACAGCCATTGCTATTGGCGAAAGTATGACATGTATTAGCTATAACAATGCTAATACACAACAAATAAATTTTGTACAACAGTTGTTTGAAACTGTTGGTAAAGTAGCCTTAATTGAAGATAAACTAATGGATGCTGCTACTGTATTAGGAGCATGTGGCACAGCCTATGCTATGCGTTATATACGTGCCAATATACAAGGTGGTATAGAAATAGGTTTTGATAGTAAAACGGCTAACCTTATAGCTGCACAAACAGTAAAAGGTGCTGCCGAATTATTACTGCAAAAAGGCACACATCCAGAACAAGAAATTGATAAAGTAACTACGCCTAAAGGTTGTACTATTGCTGGCTTAAACGAAATGGAGCATCAAGGTTTTAGCTCTTCTTTAATAAAAGGAATTGCCACTAGCTATAATAAGATTGTGAAGGGTTAATAAATGTTGCCTGTTTCCATATCTAGTTGGTATGGAAACCAAACTTCATCCTCTCTAGCACCATTACCACCAAATGCATTAGTATTAGTATATGCATTCTTATACTTGTAGAAAAACTCAAACGTATTATTTTTTCTGTATAGTTTGTCGTTTCCATATTTGCCGATTTTTATCACTCCATCTTTACAATATCCCCAATAAGTTGTTATTCTGTTTCCTTTTTCATCTTCTAAATAATTTTCTTTATTTATAAGTCCATATTTAATTGTTTTCTCCTTAAACACTTGGATTGAAGGAGAATTATTTTTAAACTCTTTGAAGGTTAGAAAAATACCATTTTTAACAATACTATCTTTTAAAATAGGGGCATCATAATAAGCTTTATTAAAATCTACAACTTGAATCCAATTTTTCTTTGGTAGTTTACCAATATTAGCAACAGACACTGAAAAATCAAATACTTCAATCATTCCCTCAAACAATTGTCGAAGACTATTTGTTTTTGTTCTATTGGTGGCTAAGAAGTTGATTTCAATTGTTTCATAATTTAACCCTTTGATTATAGTATCTACTCTTTTAATTGGCATAAGTGTATCTTTTTTTCTCAAATAATATTCCCATTTTAGATACATATTCCCAGCTGCATAATCATTTTCAGCAATATCCAACTCTTTATTTTTCTTGTTACTTATTCCAGAAAGCCAAAGTTTTTTTATTACAATCAAAAGTGTTAAATCATTTTTCGTAAATGCGTTGCTATAAAAGTCATTGTAATGTGACATTAATTCGTTAGCAACACTGTTTTTAAACACCATCTTCTTAAACAAATTCTTTCTACCAGCTATAAAGCGATTTGCAGGTACAAAGCCGAATTTAGAAGTATCGAATCTATTGTCAATAACTTCAATTTTAGAAAATGGCAATCGTATTTCAGAAGGAGCAACTTTATCTATAAATAAACTATACTCCTTTTGGCCTAGGCGATTTGGGTTATTCTTTTCATTAGCTTCTTTTTGGGCGAAAAGTAAAATAGGAGAGATGAACAATAAAACGATTATAGCTTTCATACATTCTTTATTTGCATACAATTATACCATTTTTCCCACAATTCTCCCCCAAATTTCCTCCTCCCAAAAATTCCTCATATCTTTGCATGACCTCTAAGATTTTTTCTCAAAACTTTTCGGTCAAAATATTATTTTATCATTGCTATTTATGATAATGCAATTATCACATTATCAAATTAGCACATTAGCATATTAACAAAATGGCAAAGTACATTTTTGTAACCGGCGGTGTTACATCTTCATTAGGTAAGGGCATTATTGCGGCATCTTTAGCAAAGTTGTTGCAAAGCCGTGGCTTAAAAGTTACCATTCAAAAATTTGACCCCTACATTAATGTTGACCCTGGCACTTTAAACCCTTACGAACATGGCGAATGCTTTGTAACCGATGATGGTGCAGAAACAGATTTGGACTTAGGACACTACGAACGCTTTTTAAATATTCCTACATCGCAAGCTAATAATGTAACTACTGGTCGTATTTACCAGACGGTTATTAATAAAGAAAGAGAAGGGGCTTACTTGGGCAAAACAGTTCAAGTAATTCCACATATTACCGATGAAATAAAACGCAGAATGTTATTGCTGGGTGCTACTTCAAAATATGATATTATTATAACAGAATTAGGAGGCACAGTAGGCGATATTGAAAGCTTACCGTTTGTAGAGGCTGTACGTCAATTGCAATGGGAAATGCCAGAAGAAGATTGTATGGTTGTACATCTTACACTTATACCTTATTTGAGTGCCGCAAAAGAATTAAAAACAAAACCAACTCAGCATAGTGTTCGTATGCTTAGCCAAGAGGGTGTTCACCCTGATGTAATTGTATGTCGTACTGAACAACCTTTAAGCAACGAAATTAAAAAGAAGGTAGCCTTGTTTTGTAATGTAAAGCCAGATGCTGTAATTGAAGCCATGGATGCAAGTAGCATTTACGAAGTGCCTTTAATGATGTTGCAGGAAGGGTTAGATACAATTGTATTAAAAAAATTAAAAATTAACGGCTACGCTGCACCAGAGCTTACCAAGTGGAAAGGGTTTTTGGAAAAATTAAAGTACCCTAAAACTAAAGTAACTATTGGCCTTATTGGTAAGTATATTGAGTTGCAAGATGCTTATAAATCTATTTTAGAAAGTTTTGTACATGCAGGCGCCATAAATGAGTGTAAGGTTAAAATTGTAGATGTACATAGCGAAACAATTAACGATGAAAATGTAGCCGAAAAACTAAGTAAGTTAGATGGATTATTAGTTGCACCAGGTTTTGGTAACCGTGGGGTAGAGGGAAAAATTACAGCAGTAAAGTATGCAAGAGAAAATAATTTACCCTTCTTTGGTATTTGCTTAGGTATGCAAATGGCAGTAATTGAATTTGCCAGAAATGTAATTGGCTTAAAAGATGCTCACAGTACTGAAATGGTGAAAGAAACTCCACACCCTGTAATTGATTTAATGGAAGAGCAAAAAACGGTTACAGAAAAGGGTGGTACCATGCGTTTAGGTGCATATCCTTGCGATATTAAAAAAGATACATTGGCATTCGCTATTTATGGTACAGAACAAATTAGTGAACGCCATCGCCACCGTTGGGAGTTTAATAATAAATACTTAGCCGATTTTGAAAAAGCTGGTATGATACCAAGTGGCAAAAACCCAGCAACTGGCTTAGTAGAAATTGTAGAGCTGCCTAATCATCCTTTTTTTATTGGAGTGCAATATCATCCAGAGTTAAAGAGTACTGTTGAAAACCCTCAGCCTTTATTTGTACATTTTGTAAAAGCAGCTAAAGTTTTTGCAGAAAAAAGAGATGCAGTAAAAAATCCATTGTTGCAAAGTGAAATGATTTAGCATGATAAATGCAATCAACATTGTATTAAATACGGAGAGGTTAATATTGCAGCGATTAAAGAATTCGTTTGCCCCCTTAATTTTAGAACTGCTAAATACACAAGGTTGGATAAAATTTATAGGCGATAGAAATGTACATAGTATAGAAGATGCCAATAACTATATTGATAAAAGTAAGAGCAACCAAAATATTGCTTATTGGGCAGTAACTATTGCAAACACAAATACACCAAGAGGATTAGTAACAC
>JAGNRZ010000028.1 GCA_017988335.1 Ferruginibacter sp. | reverse complement strand
ATTGTATTATTTTGAAAAAAAAGGTAGTAGACGATGGGTATTTTTATATTATTGGAAATCCATTGCAATGCAAGCCAATTTATTAAATGTAAAAACTATAGATAAATTCCTAATTGAAATAGGTAATAAATTTATGGCTAAAAAGAAATTAGATAGTTCTTTAGTCCTAAATATTATTGCGTACCCAGAAATGAGTTTTCGAAGCCAAAGTAGAGCAGACTTTTTATTAGAAAACATTAAAAATTTTTACCTTGAAAGAATGAATTTTTCTATTGAAAATATTTATGTAGAAACTAGAATTGACGGAGGAGATCCTAAAAGTATTGATTGGTTTATTAGTAAGCCAGAATTAAAATAAACTACTTCATCTTCAACTTCAACGTAGGGGCAAACATTAACCTACCTTGTTCATCTTTTACAATAACATCAAAAAAGAAAAACTCTTCTCCTTTTTTTAATTGCTCTTGAATGGTAGTTACCCAAATTTTAGTAAGTGGAGTGGCTTTAAATAAATCGGCACTAATACTAGTTACAGGTCTTGTTTTACCAGTAGGACCATCTTCATTTTCTTCTTCAGCCACACCAATTTTTTTATATAAAAATTGATAAGAAGAGATGGTGTATTTACCACCTTTATCATCTGTAATTTTAAGTGGCGTGGCAATTAATTGCAAACCTTCTTCAACAAAAATGGTGGCAGAGTCTTTATAAATACCTAATGTGGTAGTAAGCTTTGGAGGTTTAAAACCTTTTACTGCTGTTGCTTTGGGTGTAGTTTTTTTAGGTGGTTGTGCCACTGCTGTAAAAATGCTACACACAAAAAAAGTAAGTAAAGTTAAACGCCACATAATTTTTATTTTGAAGATACAACGAAAATTTGATGCCAAAAGTGTCTATTAACAATAATTACACGAATTTTAACGAATTACACGAATTATTTTCCCGCCGAATACGCTGATATCGCTGATTGATGATTATCAAATTAGCAATATTATCGAACCTGCCTGACGGCAGACAGGTTAGCTAATTGCCTTTAGGCTTTCTTCAATCGTTTGTATTCTTGCCAAAGCATCTGCTTTTTTCTTTTGCTCCATGGCTAATACTTCTGGTTTGGCGTTAGCTACAAATTTTTCGTTGCTTAATTTTTTATCTACACTTTGTAAAAATCCTTGTTGATGGGCTAGGTCTTTTAATAAAGTTTCTTTTAATGCAACAGTATCTACTTCTTTTTCCGAAACAATATAAAATTTATCTTTTTCTACATTAACTACAATTGAGTTAGCGATGGCCTCGGAAGTATAAGCTATAAATGTAGCATTAACTTGTTTTAGCAAAATATTTTCTATTGCTGTGTAATTACTATTGTCAGCAGTTTCAATATGTAAGTCAATTGTTTCTTTTGGCTTTAATTGATTTTTTGCTCTTGCTTCTCTAATAGTGGTAATTACTTGTTTTAACGTTTCCCCTTGTTTAAGAATTAGGTTGTCAGTTGTCCGTGGTCTGTTGTCTGCTTTTTTAATACACAAATCTTCTTTTTGCTCCCTAAGTAATTGATAAATTTCTTCGGTTACAAATGGCATAAACGGATGTAACAAGTGCATTAATTCTTCAAAAAACTCAACTGTTTTATTGTAGATAGCAGCTTCAATAGGTTGTTCAAAACCTGGCTTTACCCACTCTAAATACCAACTACAAAAATCATCCCATATTAAACTGTAAATAACTTTTAAAGCTTCACTAAGTTTAAATTGTTTTATTAAGTCGTTTACTTCTGTTCTTACTTCACTTAATCTGTTTTCAAACCAATCTAATGCAAAATTGTGAGAGGTGAGAGGTGAGTGGTCAGTAGATTTTTCTAACTCACTACTCACTACTGACGACTGACGACTAGACCACATTTTCACCAACTTCAATGCATTCCACAACTTATTATTAAAATTTCTCCCTTGCTCCAAACTACTTTCATCAAATAACAAATCGTTACCAGCTGGTGATGCAATTAGTATTCCAAACCTTGTAGCATCTGCACCGTACTTATCTATCAAGCCTAATAAATCAGGACTATTACCTAATTGCTTGCTCATTTTACGGCCTTGATTATCTCTAACCATACCTGTAAAATACACATCTTTAAAAGGCATTTTATTTTCAAAAGCATAACCAGCCATAATCATTCTGGCTACCCAAAAAAATATGATGTCTTGACCAGTAACTAATGTTGTACTTGGGTAATAATAATTAGCATCGGCATTATTAGGATTACTAATGCCTTTAAACACCTCCATAGGCCAAAGCCAAGAAGAGAACCATGTGTCAAGGCAATCTTCATCTTGCGTTAATTGAGCATTGGATATTGAGTATTGACTGTTGAATATTTCTTTTGCTTTTTCTTCAGTTTCAGCCACAACAAATCTGCCTTCACCATCATACCAAGCTGGTATTTGCTGCCCCCACCAAAGTTGGCGACTAATACACCAGTCTTTAATATTATTCATCCAATGGCTGTAAGTGTTTTTTAATTTTGCAGGATGAAATTTTATTTCATCATCCATAACACTACTTATTACTTGTGGGTTTTTGTCTATGAATTTCTTCATATCCATAAACCATTGCATGCTTAATCTATTTTCAATAATTGCACCTGTACGTTCACTAGTACCTACTTGCCCTTTATAGTTTTCAGTTTTTTCTAGTAATCCAATATCTTCAATATCTAAGGCAATTTTTTTACGCAATTCAAATCTATCAATACCTACATAGCTCAATACTTGTTCATTTGGGTTTTCAGCCATTAAATCTTCGGCTGTAAACTTACCATCTGCATCTAAAGTGTTTAATGCTTTTAGGTTATGTTTTCTGCCTAGTTCATTATCATTTTTATCGTGTGCTGGTGTAATTTTTAAAGCCCCAGTACCAAAATCCATGGTTACATATTCATCGGCAATTACTGGTATTTTTCGGTTAATGATAGGTACTATAACTTCCTTGCCTACTAAATCTTTATAACGTTCGTCTAGTGGATTTACACAAATAGCTACATCGCCTAAAATAGTTTCTGGTCGGGTGGTTGCCACCATCATGTGTCCACTTCCATCAGTAAAAGGATATTTTACAAAATATAATTTGCTATCTATCTCTTTAAAAATAACTTCTTCATCACTTAATGCTGTTTTACTGGCAGGATCCCAATTTACCATGCGTAAGCCACGATAAATTATGCCTTCATTATAAAGCTGTATAAAAATTTTTATTACGGCTTTGTAGTAATCATCATCCATGGTAAAAGCAGTACGATTCCAATCTAAACTACAGCCCAATTTTTTTAATTGCTGTAAAATAATGCCACCATATTTTTCTTTCCACTCCCAAGCATATTTTAAAAATTCTGTTCTGCTCAAATCACTTTTTTTAATGCCTTTTTCTCTTAACATGCCCACAACTTTGGCTTCTGTTGCAATACTGGCATGGTCTGTACCAGGCACCCAGCAAGCATTTTTGCCTTCCATTCTTGCTCTACGTATTAAAATATCTTGTATGGTATTGTTAAGGCAATGCCCCATGTGCAGCACACCTGTAACGTTTGGCGGAGGAATTACAATGGTGTACGGTTCTCTTTCATTGGGAGTACTGTTAAAATATCCTTTATCCATCCAATGTTGATACCATTTAACTTCAATGGCTTGCGGCTCAAAATTTTTACTTAGTTCCATAATTTAAAAGTAGGCAAAGGTACAAAAAATGGGGGAGGAGAGAAAGAGGGATTTGGTTTACCAGCATTGGTATATAATTGGGGCAGAAGTGGCGACGCTCCATTCAAAATTTGTTTTTCAATTAATCATTATTTAAGGTAAATTTTTACATGATGAAAATCATATAGGCAAAATCTTAAAATTTCAAAAAAAATCCTAATTTTTATCTTCAAAAAACAGTTGTATATAAAACTATAATCTTTCAATATGTCAAACTTGAGTTCACTAAATAACAATTTGCTAGAAGAATGGGTGGCAAGTAAAACTAATGTAGAAGAGGTAAATAAAAAGTTGAAAGCAATGGGGTTAAACGAAGATGCTGTTGAAGAGCATGTAAAAGAGTTTAAACGTATTCGCTACCATAAAAGGAGATTTAATGCCTTTATTTTTATGGCTATTGGTGCAATTATAGGGTTTATTAGTTGTGTGCTAACAGTAACAGATGTGCTACCACATATGTTTGATATATTTTTATACGGCCTAACTACAGCTGCGGCTATACTAGTTTTTAGAGGGTTGTATTTGTTGTTTGAGGGCTAGTTAATAAAAAAACAATAGTATGCAATGGTTTGCACACTATTGTTTTTTGCAAGTATAAAATTATTTAGCTCCCTTTACGTACTTCTCTAACCATTGATGCTGCTCCCAAAGCATATGTAAAATATTTTCTTTAGCAGCATAACCATGGCTTTCATACGGTAATTGTACAAAACGTACTGTACCACCATGTCCTTTTATAGCATTGTATAATCTTTCGCTTTGTATTGGAAATGTACCAGGGTTATTATCGGCTTCGCCATGTATCATTAACAAAGGCGTTTTAATTTTATTAGCATAACTAAAAGGGCTCATTCTAAAATACAACTCTGGCGCTTGCCAATACGTTCTTTCTTCATTTTGAAACCCAAAAGGAGTAAGAGTTCTATTATATGCACCACTACGGGCAATACCAGCTTTAAATAAATTACAATGGGCTAGTAAATTAGTTGTCATAAATGCTCCGTAACTATGCCCACCTACAGCCACTCTTGTACTATCGCCTACGCCCATTTCAGCAATTTTATTTATGCCAG
Source organism: Ferruginibacter sp. (assembly GCA_017988335.1). Classification (GTDB taxonomy): domain Bacteria; phylum Bacteroidota; class Bacteroidia; order Chitinophagales; family Chitinophagaceae; genus Ferruginibacter. The sequence continues at coordinate 17,995 of JAGNRZ010000028.1, read as the reverse complement.
CTTCTGCATTCCAAACTAGTTGCTCAATAAAATTATCGTTGGGTTGTTTATCGCCTTCCCCTACAATAGGAAACTCAGCATTATCCATTACTGCATAGCCTTGTGTTACCCAAAAAACCACAGAGCCATAACCCACTCTTACAAAAGTATATTTACTGCCCCGTATTTGTGCAGCATCTGCACTGCTTTTAAATTCTCTTGGGTAAGCCCACATAATTACTGGAAGTTTACCATCTTTAGTGGGGTCATAGCCCTTTGGTAAATATAAATCAGCTGCTAAATCCACTCCATCTTTTCTTTTATACGTTATTTTTTCTTTTGTTACACCACGTAATGCAGGCTGTGGGTCTGCAAAGTTGGTTATTTGCTTTGCATTGCCATTAGTGTATAAATAAAAATTTGGGGTTTCGTTTTGGCTTTGTTTGCTTGTTATAAAGCTCATTTTGTCATAATCAACTATAGCACTTACACTTTCATAATAAGGCTCGGCACATCGCCAAATTTCTTTACTTTCTTTAGTGTTAATATTAAAGCTGCGTAAAAAAGGTAAGTCGCCTTTAGCACTTGCACCAGCACCTCTCATTAGCAATGTATTTCCATTTACTAACTTGGGCGTAAGTTTTCCATATTTATTTTTTTCAAAAATTGGAGAGCCGGGGTCGCCATAAGCATCATCTGTGCTTCTATCAATTAAAGTAGTAAATTCTTTAGTGGTAGTATTGTATTTACTTACTTTTAAAGTATGTTTTACACGACTGCTTTCGGTTATCCAAAATTCATTTTCGGTTAAAGGAGTTACATTACCCAAACGCATAGTTGTTTTTAAAAGTACATTAGCATTTGCTTTGTTAAATGGAGCAGATACTGTGTAAACAGCATCTCTAAATTCACTTTTCTTTTTTATTAAACCACTATCTTGGGGTTCAATCCACATAACAGTGTTAGGCAAACTGTTTACCCAATTATGCCCTCTTGGAGCATTTAAAACATTATCGTATCCTGTAGGAGCAAGCTCTCTACTTGGTAATTTGTCTAAAGTAGAAATTATTTTACCATTAATATCTGCTACAAAAACAGTGCTGTTAAAACCGCCTGCGGTTACTAAGTAGCTAAATGGTTTATCAATTTTTTCAATTAGCATATATTTACTATCAGGAGATACATCAAAACTGCTGTAGATAAGTGGTGTGCCAATTTTTGTTTCTATACCATTTGTATTTTTTATTAGTTGAGATGTAGCGTAAAATTCAAACAACTGTTCATCGTAAGGGCTCTTAATTAAATCTTGATAAGTAACGCTAGCGGCCACTTTGCCTAAATTTTGTTGCACTGTAGGACCTTTGGGTGCTAATGGCTTTTTGGGTGCTTCACTGGCTGGTTTTGCAGCACCTAAATAAAAAATTGAATTATTATTATACCAATCGTAAGAGCCACCCAATACTGCATTTAATGGCAGCTTATTTACTTTAGTTGCTTTCTTAGTTTTAATATCAATAATATACAAGTCAATAGTATTGCTATTGGCTTGTGTAAAGGCAATTTTATCTTCATTTGGGCTCCATTGAAAATTACCTGCTTTTAAATTGGAGGGTAAACCACTTATTGCACTTTCAGTATTTGCCTTAATATTTTTTAAACTTAATCCAATAATATAGGCAGAACGACTGGGGCCGAAATTGTTAGGATTAATACGTAACCCTGCAATACGCAATTCTGGCTGTGCTAACTCCTCTACGCTGGGCATAGCACTACGTTCCATTATTAACATCCACTCACCTTTGGTATCTATACTTACGCCTGGGGATGGCTTAGCCATTACTAAATCGTAAATGGCGGCTGGTGGTTTTTGATATTCAATAGCATCTTGAGCTTGAGTAGTGGTAGTTATTGCAATAGCAATTAGGAGCAGTAGTTTTTTCATCTTTATAAAAAATTAATGAGTAAAATTAGGGGTTAAAGCTTTATGTTACTGTATAAAATGCACCTTTTGTATTTTACCTTTTTCAATGGTATAAATGGCAATGGCTTTAAGGGGTTTGGGTCCAAAACCAGTAACACTTTCTTGGTCAATAATAGTATTGCCCTGTACTATTCTATTTACTAATTGGCAGTGTAATTCTTTTACTCCCTCAAACATACCTTTATAATCATCATACATCTGTTTTTTGCCCTTTCCAATAAGCTTATCTGGAAATTGATACAACTCCACACTATCGCTATAAGTAGCTACAAAAGCATCAATATCTCTTGCATTATAAGCATTTAGTTGTTGCTGAACTAGCATTTCTGGAGTAACTTTTATTAGTGTATCTCTTTTAATCCATTTGCCTCTGTTAATAATATATTCAGCATTGTTTATGGCATTCAATTTTTCAAAAGGGTTTTCGTTAAGCACTAAAAAATTTGCCAATTTACCTTTTTCTATGCTACCTACTTCAGCATCTTTACCAAAACCTTTGGCGGCATTAATAGTAGCGGCTTTTAAAATTTGTTGATTGTTCATGCCAGCTTGTTTCATGGCTAATAACTCTATGTAAAAAGAGGAACCATGCTGTGTACCTATATTGCCAGCATCTGTGCCAGTAGCTACGTTTATTCCTGCATCACTTACTAATTTTAAATTTTGTAAAATGGTGCTATCTTCTTTATTAGGTATTTTAATTCTATTGCGTAATTTTCTATAATCCAATCCGCTATTAGGTAAATGTTGCAAGTCGAAAACTGTGCCTAGCATAAATGGATTAGCATATGTAAAATCATGAGCTGTTAAACGATGTTGCTGCGTAAACACTTCGTTATACTTACTGGCAACAATAGTTGTGGGTATATAGGTAATATTTTTTTCTTTTAATAATTTTAAAAAATCGGCATCAGCTATTTTATCATCTATGCTATGTACCAAAATATCGCAACCAGCATTTACAGCTAAAGTTGCAGTTTCATATTCGGTAGCATGTACAGCTACTTTGATATTATTTTTATGACTTTCATCAATTACAGCTTTTACAATGGGGAGTGTTTTTGTAGCGTCTTGCCCTGGCAAAACAATGTACCAAATTTTTATAAAATCTGGTTTGTAAGGCAATTGTTTTCGCACCAATTCTTTAGCTTCTTCTTCTGTATTTACCTTTATAATTGGAGGGTCTTTTTTGTCTAAATTAGGTGGTTGATAAGTAGAAATTAAAGGACCTGTTACATATGCATTAGGGGCATTACTATTATCTTTTAATTTATTTTTTATATCGTAATTACTAAAAGGACCACCCACATCTATTACACTAGTAACACCGCAAGCTAAGTATCTACGCATTAAATCATCTAAATTATCTTTTATCCATAGTTGGTCTTTTTCGTAACTGTAAAATTTACCTAAGTTTATAGCATCTGGTCTGGTATATAATCCTCCACTTTGAAAAAAATGTATATGTCCATCAATCATGCCCGGCATAATATATTTTCCAGTACCATCAATGATAGTAGCACTATCAGGAATTTTTATTTTGGCATTACTATTAACTACTCTAGTAATATTGCTACCTTCTATTACCATAGTCATACTAGGCTGTAACTTACCTGTAGTAGTATTTACAATAGTGGTATTAGTAAACCATATAGGTTTATTTTGGCCTATTGAGCTTAAAGTAATAGAAAGAAGGATTACGAAAAACAACTTTTTCATATATCAATAGTTTTTGTGAAGTTAATGCAGAAATTATTTTTAGAGTAATTAAACCTTTACCCTTAAATCCCGTCACATCTATCTAAAAAATAAAAAATCAATTTTATGACAACAAAAAAATTATTAACCCTTTGCAGCTTTGCACTACTTACCCTTGTGTTTTTTTCATGTAAAAAAGAAGATGTGGCTGCTAATGTAGCCGAAATTGAAACTACTTTTGAATTAAGTGGTAATCAAGCCGTTGCCGATAATTTAACACAAGATGCTGTTGATGTAGTAGAAGAAGCCGCAGGCAGAAATAACTTGTTAGGACAAACTCCTCCTGGAGTAGTAACAACCAACAACTGGTTGCCTCCATGTGCAGTAATTACTATAACTGGTAATTTTCCTGCAAAAAATATTAAAATAGATTTTGGAACAGGTTGTTTAAGCCCAAATGGGGTATTTAGAAAAGGAATTATTAATATAGTACTTACAGACTCAGTACGTAATACAGGTAGTACTGCTACTATTACTTTTGATAATTATTATGTAAATGGCTATAAAAAAGAAGGTACAATTACGTGGACAAATATTACACAAAGTGGCAGTAATCGTAAATGGACAAGAAATGTAGCTAATGGTAAAATAACTGCACCAAATGGTAATTATTGGTTACATACTGCTAACTTAACTTTTGAACAAACTATAGGTGGTAATACTCCACTAAATATTACAGATGATGTATATGAAATTACGGGAACAAGGACTGTGACAAACTCTGCCGGCAGAACAAGAACTAGTACAACACAAACAGCATTGCAAAAGAAAACTGCTTGTGCCAATATTGATAAAGGAATTTTAAGTGTACAAGGGCCTAATCATACTGCAGTTATAGACTTTGGCGACGGCACTTGCGATAACTTAGCTACCATTTCTATTGATGGCAGGCCAGCTAGAACTATTTTATTGCGATAAATTTTTTTCGCTAATAAAAGTTAAGCCGCTTCAGTCTAGTTTGAAGCGGCTTTTTAAATAATATAATCGAAACATAAAATATAATTTTAAATCAATAACCTTATTTTTGTCAAAATATTTTATATGAACCTTTTTATAGCTGGCTTACCTTATGATTTAGATGATGCCGAACTAATGGAAATTTTTGAAAAATTTGGTACTATTAAATCGGCTAAAGTAGCCATGGACAGAGAAACTGGTAAAAGCCGTGGGTTTGCTTTTGTTGACATGCCCAATGCCGATGAGGCCAAAGAAGCTCTTGAATGCCTTAATGGAATAGTGTTAGGCAAAAAAGCAAAGCCATTGGTGGTTAAAGAGGCTGAGAAGAGGTAATTTACATCAAGTTGTAGATTTCTTTTTTCAGGAATGTATTCTACGCTAATAATAAATTCTAGAAAATATTTAATTACACATTAAACCTAAAGTGCATTACATCTCCATCTTGTACTACATACTCTTTCCCTTCAATACGTAGCTTACCATTTTCACGGCATGCAGCTTCGTTTTTGTATTGTATAAAATCATTGTAGGCAATTACTTCGGCTTTAATAAAACCCTTTTCAAAATCGGTATGTATTACACTAGCGGCTTGTGGTGCTTTCCAACCTTGTTGTATAGTCCAAGCTCTTACTTCTTGTACACCTGCTGTAAAGTAAGTAGAAAGATTTAAAAGTTTATAAGTAGAGTGAATTAATCTATCCAATGCAGGTTCTACCATTTTATACTCTTCCATAAACATAGCTTTGTCATCAGCATCTTCAAACTCTGCAATTTGTGCTTCAATGGCATTAGTCATTACAATTACTTGATTGCCCTCGTTTTTTACAGCCTCAGTTAGTGCTTGGGAATATTTATTGCCAGTATGCATGTTAGCTTCATCTACATTAGCAACATACAAAATGCTTTTATCGGTTAATAAAAATAAATCGGCTATGGCTACTTTTTCTTCTTTAGTTAAACCCAGACTTAAAATATTTTTTCCGTTATCTAAATGCTCTTTACATCTAACCAATACATCTAATTCCGCTTTTAGCTTAGTATCGGTTTTAGCCATTTTTTCGGTACGTTGTATCTTCTTTTCTACACTTTCCAAATCTTTTAATTGCAATTCAGTTTCTATTACTTCTTTATCGCTAACAGGGTTTATAGGTCCTTCTTCTCTTAAAATATTATCATCTTCAAAACAACGAATTACATGTATAATAGCATCAACTTCTCTAATGTTGGCTAAAAATTTATTGCCCAATCCTTCGCCTTTACTTGCACCACGTACTAAACCAGCAATATCTACAATTTCAATTTGTGTTGGTACAATTCTATCTGGTTTTACTAGGTCAGAAAGGGCATTTAAACGATCGTCGGGCACATTTACCAAACCTACATTGGGCTCAATGGTGCAAAACCTGTAATTACTTGCCTGTGCTTTGGCACTATTGCTTACTGCGTTAAAAAGTGTTGATTTACCTACGTTTGGAAGTCCTACTATACCTGCTTTTAAAGCCATTTTATCTACGATTTATGATTTTTTGATTTGTGATTTTAATTCACAAATTCATATTTTTTTGGAGTGCAAATGTACACTAAATGGAGTAAAGAAGTTTTGGTTTATTCCATAATTGTTATATTGCTATTAGAAATCAACAAATCTTACATCTAAAAATCAAAGATTCTTATGGCTTTAAGCAGAATATGGAGTGCATTTATAATAGTGGCAATTTTTATTGCCGGGTATCAATTTTTTTTCAATAATAGCAGGGATGATATTTTTATTCGTATGGTTTCTGGAACATCAAAAGATGAATATAAAATTGTATCAGTACTTGATAGTGCTACAACAGCTAATGTTAGTCAGCAAATAAAAGATTTTAATTGTGTTTTTCAAAAAGAAACGGATAAGGACACTAGATACATTTTAAGTAATACACAAACAAATGACTCTGCTAAAAAAATACAAGAAAAATTTGCAGCCGCAAGAATTGTTGATGAAAATTATCTACTTGGGAGAAAACAAAGGCCTGTAGATGGTTTAATTGAAACCTGCTGGACAGCAGTTGATATTTGTCTTAAATTAATTGGAATACTCACTTTATTTATTGGTTTTATGAGTATTGCTGAAAAAGCTGGAGGCATAAGATTATTAGCTAAGATAGTAGGGCCTTTCTTTTCAAAACTTTTTCCTGAAATACCCAAAGGACATCCTTCTATGGGGCATATGATTATGAATTTTTCTGCAAATCTTTTGGGTTTAGATAATGCTGCAACTCCTTTTGGATTAAAAGCAATGGAAAGTTTGCAGGAGCTAAATCCTAATAAAGAGGTAGCTTCCAATTCACAAATTATGTTTTTGTGTTTGCATGCCGCTGGTTTAAATCTTATTCCTGTAAGCGTTATTGCTGTAAGGGCTGCACAAAAAGCATCTGACCCAACAGATATTTTTCTGCCTTGTATGATAGTAACTTTTGTAGGTACTATTGCAGCTATGATTATTGTATCTATCAAACAAAAAATAAACTTAATACAACCCGTAGTGTTGCTTTGGGTATTGGGGATTTCTGTAATAATCGGCTTATTGGTTTGGTACATTACCCAATTAAATACCAGTTATCTTCAACTTTTTTCGGGGTCGTTAAGTAATGGTCTTATTTTACTGGTTTTTTTACTTATTGTGTTAGGTGGGTTATATAAAAAGATTGATGTGTTTTCTGCTTTTTTAGAAGGTGCAAAAAATGGCTTTGATACAGCTATAAGAATTATACCTTATTTAGTGGGCATTTTAGTAGCTGTAAGTTTACTTCGTAGCAGTGGTACATTTGATGTTATCATAAATGGAATGAAACATTTTTTTGCTATGTTTGGTGCCGATACTCGTTTTGTAGATGGGTTACCAACTGCTTTAATTCGTCCTCTTAGTGGGGGAGCTGCTAGAGGTATGATGGTAGATACTATGAAAACTTTTGGGCCAGATTCTTTTCCTAGCAAACTTTCGGGTATTTTTCAAGGAGCGGCCGATACTACTTTTTATGTTGTGGCAGTTTACTTTGGTTCGGTAGGTATTAAAAATACACGGTATAGTATTGGCGCCATGTTATTAGCAGATTTAGTATGTGTAATCACTAGTATTGTATTGTGTTATTTGTTTTTTGGGTAGATGAATAAAAAAATAAAGCAAAAAGCGATTACAAAAAATGTAATCGCTTTTCTATAAAATTTAGTATTATATTTTCAGTACATTATTTTCATTAATGGGACATTATACATTATAAGAGTTAATCTTGAAATTTATAAGCTTCACAATTCTTTAAAATAACTTCACCTTCACTTGTGTAAAATTTAGTTTGTACATAAGAATCCATATTATAATTTAAAACCTTTTTTACAGCAAAATGTAAATGAGGCTGTAATGAAAAACCAGTGTTACCACTGTACCCAATTAAATCTCCTTTTTGTACTTTACCTTTTTTTATTACTACACCATTTTGCTTTAAATGCCAGTAACAGCCGTAGCTGCCATCTACATGCTTTATAATAATGTAGTTTGCTTTGTTTTTGTATTTAGGTAAAATGCCACCTTCGTCGCTATCATCTTTATAACCATAAATAGTACCTTCTCTAGCAGCATATACAGGCTACCTATGGGCATGCTAAAATCAATTGCCGCAATATTTTTGTGAGAGAATAATCCGCCATAACCTTGCACTACTTTATGGTTTGTGCCTTTTTGGTAGGGGAGTTGATAAATGTATGAGTCAATGTTTTTTGTAACGGTAGTGCTAATAGTTGTGAAAGCAAAGTATGCAAGGAAAAGAAATAGAAATCCAATAATAATTTTTTTCATTGTTGATTTAATACACAGCTATTAATACAGGTTCAAGCATAAAAACTTCTCCATTAAATTTATGAGAGAAAATGTCTTTGAATAATATTTCGTCACCAGGCTTTAAACTATCAAATAGTTGTTTAGTTTCCTCAGTTATTTTGTTGCTAATATTTTTCACTTCTTTATATGTTGAAGTTTCTTTTGAAAAAATAGAAACTGTAAAGCTATCAATTAAAAATCTCACATCAATATCAAAGTTTTCTATATCAGCCCTTACAAATTGTTGATTTTTTAATGCCACTAAAGGTATTCTTAGCTGTCCAGTACCAATTTTAAAAATTGGAGGTGGTATTTCTTTTACTCTAAAAATTGCTTCTGTCCATTTATTCTTTTTTGTCTGCACAGTAATTTTAGCAGTTCCTATCTTTTCGGGTATAATTATTAATTTACAACCTTTACCAATAATTTTACCATTATTTGTTATGGCTTTTAGATCTTTGCAATTCAAATTTTCTGCAACAATTGTAATGGGGTTATCCACTCCAATATAAAGCACATTCATTTTATCAGCAGCAAATGCAACATTTTGTGCATTTAACGCACTTGCAAAAAAAATTAAAACTAAAGTGAGTAAGGTTTTCATCAAAGTATATATTTAGGTAAAAATTCCTTTGCGTCTTTGTGCCTTTGCGGTTAAAATCCTTAATTCTCCCCCAACTTACTCTCCTTTAACGGTACAGGCACAGGTGGTTTATTTTCTGGGGTGGCTTGGTTAAATACTTTATCTATATGTATCCATTTACCATTTTTCCATGTGAAGCCTTCGTAGTCGCCGTCGCCTACTAATGTCCAAGTGCTATTGGGTTTGCCGCTTTCGCTTACTAAGTGTTCTACAATTATCATGTCTAACTCTTCGTCATAATTCAATCGGGGAGAGGCATTTTTTTTGTACTCCATTATATAACGGCTTTGAGTAGATTTAAAAGGTTTATCGTTTTCAAAGCTAAAAATACGTTTGCCAAACATGGGTACATCATCTTCAAAATACAGCACTTCTATTATTTTTCTATTGGTACGTATGTTGTTTTCATCATAGCCAATTAGGGTATAATAATTTTCGCCACCGCTTTTCTTTTGAATTATGCGGTAGTAAATAGCACCAATCCAACCTTTGTTATTACCAATGGTATCTAAAATTGTTTTTGTAACATCTGACTTATCTATTAACGGAAAAAGTTTTAAACTGCCATCTGTAGTACGCATTTGTATAGCTCCATGTTGGCGAATTACATTGTCGTTAATTACCATTTGCCAAGTAAAAATTTTAAAGCTACTATCTGGGGCATAAAGGCGGCTAATGGTTTCCAAAGAATCAAAAGCAAAAAAGAAAGAATTTTTAGTTTTTAATGCTGTTACAAACTGACGTGTAAATAAACTATCTGCTTCAAATCTATCTTTAGCATTAATGCCTTGTATAATTTTTACAGCAGTAGGCTTTAAATTGTTTTCAAATTGTTGCAAGGCTTTATAATCAGCAGTGCTTATACGCTGTGCTGTTAATAAAACAGGAATGCTTAATAGGTAAAGGAAAAACAATTTCTTCATGCCATAAATTTAGTTAATTCATTTTGCAATTTTAGTGCAAAACATAAAGTTGATACAAATTTTAACTAAAGCTAAACATAATAATAAAAGTAGATGGATACCTTTAAATTGATTTTTTCTTTGTGTTAGGATGATTTATTGTTTCTGCTAGCTCAATTAATGATGCAAAAGCCATATCAATTCTACTATCTTGCAAATTAACCTCTGGTCTTGTTGTGGGTAAAAATATAGTGTGTACGCCAAGGTTTCTTCCAAACTCCATATCGCTTATAGTGTTGCCTACCATAATGGCCTTGCTTAAATTTATAGAAGGAAAATCTTTAGCAGCTTGCAAGCCCATACCAGGCTGCGGTTTACGATTGGGGCTTTTATCATCTAAGTCTGGGCAAAAATACACGGCATCAATTTTCCCACCTGCAGCCATACATTCCGTAATCATATTTTTGTGGATGGTATTTAAATTTTCTATTTTAGTAACACCTTTTCCAATGCCTTTTTGATTGGTAACTACAACAATGTGCTTAAATGTTTGACTAAAAATGGCAATAGCTTCTTTTGCACCATCATAAAATTTAAATTCATCCCAAGTATGTATATAATCTAAGTGCTTTTCTATATTAATTACACCATCTCTGTCTAAAAACAAAGTCCAGTCATTATTTATTTCACTTAAAGTAAATGCCATTATTTAAATTGTATTAATTCGGTTTGTGCTTTTTCAAAATCTTCGGGTATGCCAATGTCTATAAAATACTCATCATGTATTTGCCCATGTATTTTTTGTGTGGTAATATGCTTTTCTAGATAATCTTTTTCGAAAGAAAATTTTTCAGGAAATTTTTGAGTTAAAAAACTAGAAGTGTTAAGTAAATAGCAACCTCCATTAATTAAACCCTCTTCGTAATATTTTTTTTCTTTAAAAGATGTTATAATTGAAGAGTTTTTTTTCAACTCAACCACACCATATCTATCAAATTTATACATGGGTTTTAATGCCAATGTACAATCTGCTTTCATAAATTGATGAAGGCTATTAAGTTTATTAATATTTACATTAAATAAAGTATCGCCATTTACAATAATTGCATGTTGCTCTGTAGTTTTGTAGCAAGCCAAATGTATAGCACCACCTGTGCCTAGGGGTTCATCTTCTTTGCTTATTTGATAATTTAATAAAGGAAATTCTTGCAACAAATAACGTTCAATAACCTCACTCATGTAGCCTAAGGAAAATACAATTTTTTTTACACCTTGTTTTTGTAAATACGTAATTGCATAATGTAGAAAAGGTTTTTGTGCTACTACAGCCATGCACTTAGGCACATCTGCTACCACACTACGTAAACGGGTACCTAAACCACCTGCTAAAATAATAGCTTCCATTATTGTGCAAAATATTTTTCTTCAACCAACTGGCAAATAATATGACCTACAGTAATATGGCTTTCTTGAATACGTGGTGTATCGGTAGAAGGAACGTTAATTAAGTAATGGCTATTTGCTTTCATTTTACCACCAGTTTCGCCAGTAAAACCAATAGTTATCATACCTTTTTCTTTAGCTACATCAAAGGCGTTTAAAATATTTTTACTATTACCACTGGTAGATAAACCTATTAGTACATCGCCTTTGTTACCAATGCCTTTTACCATACGGCTATAAATAACATCATAACTATAATCGTTAGCTACAGCGGTTATGTAAGATGTATTGCAATGCAAAGCCTCTGCAGGCAGGGCATCTCTATCAGTATAAAAACGACCACTAAATTCTGCTGCTAAATGTTGTGCATCAGCTGCACTACCGCCATTACCACAAAACAAAACTTTGTTTCCATTTTTAAATGCGGTTACTAAAATATCTACACAGGTTTCAATAGTTTTTATTAAATCTTTATTTTGTAAAAGCTCTTGTTTTACTTGTATAGAAGATTGAATAATATCCTTTATTTTTTGATTCATTAATGAATTATTTTAAGATGCAAAGTTAATAATAAATGGTGGGCAAAGCTCAATAGCGATTTTATGTACAAGAGTGATTATTTTTTATCTCTTTTACTAAAAGAAACAAAAAATAATAAACAGCTGTTGCCACAGAAGTTGAATATAGAAAAAATGATGACAACCAAAATGAAAAATCAGTTTTCATCTGCCATAATCAGTATAATCTGTGTCTCCCAAAAACTACACCGTCCAAGTAGTTAGTCCATATTTAGTAAACTGATATTTTTTTACATTGCCACCAAAATTATTTAGTGCATTAATTATTGCATACCTAGTATTATTAGGGCAATAAAAAATCATAAAACCACCACCACCTGCTCCACTTATTTTACCACCTGCTGCACCAGCATTTTTTGCAGCATCATAAATATTTTCAATTGCTTCATTGCTAATATTGGCTGCCATTAGGCGTTTTTGCTGAAAGCCGTAATCCAAAATTTCGCCAATGTCATTTAATTTGCCACGTAGCAATGCTTCCTTCATCATTTTAGCTTGCTCTTTAAGTTGATGCATAGCTTCAATGCTTTTTTCATTATTGTTATTTACATTTTTTACTTGCTCTTTAATAATAGTAGCACTTTCTCTACTTGTGGCAGTAAAATATAGCACTAAATTATTTTCCAATTCATGTAAATATTGCGGTTTTATTCTTAACGGATTTACAATTACTTTATCACCTTCGTAAAATTCCATAAAGTTTACGCCACCAAATGTAGCGGCGTATTGATCTTGTTTACCACCAGCTAACTGTAAATTATTGCGTTCAATATCGTAAGCATATTGTGCAATATCATAGTCGCTAAGTGGTAATTTATATCTTTCTACAAATGCACCTAAAATGGCTACCACCAAAGTAGATGAAGTACCTAAACCACTACCAGCAGGGGCATCTACAAAAGTTGATAGTTTAAAGCCAGCTAGTGGAAAATTATTATCTTTTTGAATTCTATTGTAAACACCTTTTAATAAATCTAAAATGCCAGTTATGGGTAATTGGTTTAGTAATTCGTATTCTTCTACTTCATTTCTATCTAAAGCTTGTAGTATAATTTTATTTTCATTAATAGGCTCTAATGTAGCATATGCAGATAGAGACACTGTGGCATTTAAAATAGCACCACCAAATTGATCACTATATGGGCTTACATCTGTACCGCCGCCAGCCAAACCAATACGTAATGGAGCTTTGCTTCTATAAATCATGTGTAAAAATTGAATGGCAATATACTACAATCCTGCAATTTGTTTAATAGTGGCTGTCATTTTACTCCAGCTAAACTTTTTCTTTTCCTCTATTAAGTGTGGTAAAAAATGGGCTTCGCCTTTGGTGAAATATTCCATAATTTTTTGGGCAATGGAGTTTGCATTTGGCTCAGCAATTAAGCCTACTTTATCGTTTGGCACTAAGCTGGGTAACCCACCTACATTAGTTACTATCATTGGTTTTTCAAAATGATAGGCTAGGGGAGTTACACCACTTTGTGTAGCATTTTTGTAGGGCTGTACTACTACATCGGCAGCACATAAATAATACTTTACTTCACTATCGGCAATAAAATCGGTATGTAAAATTAAATTGTTTTGTATGCCCAGTTTTTCAATTTGTTCATCGTAAGGCTTTCTATCTTCATAAAACTCACCAGCAATGAGCAATTGGCAATTGGCAATCGGTAATTTTGAATCCTTTAAAATTTTAATTGAATCTAACAACAAATCAAGCCCTTTGTATTTACGGATAAAGCCAAAAAATAAAAGCACCATTTTCTCATTTCCTATTGCTAATTTTTTCCTTGCTTCTTCTTTGCTAATTATTTCGCCAAAATTATCATATAAAGGGTGCTGTACTAATTGTGCAGGTTTAGAGGGTGCAAATATGTTCAAGTCATTCATTACCTTTTCACTCATCGTAATAAATGCATCAATTGGCTTTACAAAATATTTGGTAAAAGGCTTATCGCCAAAGCGTTTTTCATGTGGAATAATATTATCAGCAATACAAACGACTTTGCTGTGTTTATTTTTTTTTATTTGACGTAAAATAAAACCAAGACATGGTCCCATAAAAGGTAACCAGTATCTTACTATTATTAAATCTGGTTTTAGTTTTTTTATTTCATTACCAACTTTAAACCAATTAAATGGATTGATAGAGTTGATGCATATTTTAATGTTTAAATTTTTAGGTGCAAGTTCACTTGAAAACTGTGTAGTGCCTGGAAATAAAAAAGATGGATATTGTAAAGAAAAAGTATAGATAGTCACTTCATTTCCTTCATCAATAAATTGTTTTGCTAAACGTTCATTGTAGGATGCTAAGCCACCTCGTAAGGGATGTGCTGGACCTATGATTACAATTTTATTTTGAGACACTGATAACACTGATTAATACTGATTTTAGCGGATTTTTTTATTAATATTTGTGAATATCTTTCTTTTAAAAGTGGGTTTTTCGCCAAAAAATAAAATCAAACCCACTTCGTATTCTGTGGCTTTTAAATAATTGTTAAGCTGAAGTTCATGTGCAAGTATTATACCCCCTTCACCAGCTTTTAATTCAATAATCACTTTGTTGTCAACTAAAATATCTGCATAATAAATTCCTACTTCTTCATTTTCATAAAATACTTTTATTGCAGCCTCACTTTCACAACCTAAATCATATTTTCGTAACTCAACAAGTAATGCTCTATGTTAAACTTTTTCTAAAAATCCATAACCCAATTCATTATAAACTTTGTAAAAGCATTTTAATATTATTTCTGTAATGTCTTCATGTAGTAGCATAAAAAATCCGTTTTAAATCCGCAATAATCCGTTCAATCCGTGTCTCTATACTCCCAACTTTTCCTCTATCAAATAACTGTCCCTATCAGCACTATTCCTACTTATTAGCTCACCAATAAACCCAGCTAAAAACAACTGTGTACCAATTATCATTATAGTTAATGCAAAAAAGAATAATGGACGTTGTGTTAAACCAGTATTGTCAAAAACAAATTTTGAAACGGTTAAATAGCTAAATATAAGTAATCCAATAAAAAAGAAAATGCTACCCCATAAGCCAAAAAAATGCATTGGTCGTTTGCCAAATTTGCCCATAAAAAATATGGTCATTAAATCTAAAAAGCCATTTACAAAACGACTCCAACCAAATTTAGTAACACCATATTTTCTTGCTCTGTGCTCTACCACTTTTTCGCCAATCTTTCGTAAGCCAGCCCATTTGCTAAGCACAGGTACATAGCGATGCATTTCGCCATACACTTCAATGCTTTTAACTACTTTTTTTCTATAAGCCTTTAAGCCACAATTAAAATCATGCAGTTTAATGCCACTCATAGCTCTAGCAGCTGCATTAAATAATTTACTAGGAATATTTTTGGTTAAGGTATTATCGTATCGCTTTTTTTTCCAACCACTTACTAAATCAAATCCACCATCAATAACCATTTTACGTAATTCTGGAATTTCATCGGGGCTATCTTGCATATCTGCATCCATAGTTATAATCACATCGCCTTGTGCAGCTTTAAAGCCTTCGTTTAGGGCAGCACTTTTGCCATAATTGCGTTGAAATTTAATTCCCTTTATATTATTGTTTTTACTACGTAATTGTTCAATTACATTCCAGCTATTATCGGTACTACCATCATCAATAAATAATACTTCGTAGCTATAATTATTAGCTTGCATTACACGTTCAATCCATGCCGTTAATTCTGGCAACGATTCATCTTCGTTATAAAGTGGTATTACAATTGATAAATCCATACTGGATTTTATTTGTGTTTTGTTATTAATAATTTTGAACCCAACATTCTTTCTTTATTCATCTGTATTGGCGTCGCACTCTTGTGCCGTATATCTTTATTGAGCTCTTCCAATTCAAATATTCTTTACTAAATCAGTCTTTTGTTTTTTGCTGGCTTAAAAAACCTGCACCAACTAAAGATACTAAAGCCCCTAAAATTAAGTATTTAAAAACTGCTCCTCCCACCATCATCGGTAAAAATATCTTTTTTAATTGCACTGCATTTTTGTCAATTTCATCAGCTGTGTGGTTACCTTCTTTTAAAAGTAATACTTTATTTTCTTCAATCCCTAAATCTCTATAACTGGTATCAAACTTAAAGTAAATAAATGTAAATATTACCATCAGCAAAGTAGCCATCATAAATGTTCTAAAACCTACACCAAAAAAATCTTTGAATGAAACAACATTTGCATTATTTTTTTCACTAACTAAACTCCATACAATTCCTAAAGTAAAAATTCCATATAATGCATATTGCTCTTTTTGGTTTACAGGCAATTTTAATATAAGGTAAGCCACTAAAGCTGTTGCAATCATTAATACACCTGTTATTATCCCTTTATATGCAGCCGATATTTTCATTAATTTATCTCAATTTTATTTGCATTAACAATGCCTACCACTTTACCTTTTAATAGTTTTCCTATAAAGGCACTGTTTTTACTTTTACTTTTTATCATTGTTTCCTCAAAAGTGTATTCAATTGTTGGATTAAATAAGGTTAAGCATGCTTTTTCACCTACAGCAATTTGGGGTATTGGTAAGTTGAAAATATTACGATTATTTACGGTAAGCATTGTAATTAGCAAGTCAATTTCTTTTTCACCTAATATACTAATCAAACAACCAAATAATGTTTCTAAGCCAATCATACCGCTTTTAGCATACTCAAATTCACAAATTTTATTATCCCAATCTTGTGGTATATGATGACTAGCTATGCAATCAACTACACCATTTGTAATAGCTTTTATTAAAGCTTGCCTATCTTTATTTGTACGAAGTGGGGGATTTAATTTTAAGTTGGTATCATAGCCTCTTACATCCTCATCTATAAAAAATAAATGGTAAGGGCTTACACTACAACTAACTTGTAATCCGCCCTCTTTAGCTCTTTTAATATATTCAATACTTTTTGCAGACGTTACACCTGTAAAATGTAGTTTGCTTTCAGTGTATCTAGCTAATTTTATATCTCTAGCTACCATTAATTCCTCTGCCATTGCAGGCTTTCCCGGCAAACCTAATTGTGTTGATACTATACCTTCGTTTATAAGGCCGTTTGTCCCAATAGTTTTATCATCTGGTATTTGAATTACAGTACCATTAAAAGCCTTTACATATTGCAAAGCTTTTAACACTATTCCAGATGATTGAATTGAATTAATTCCATCGCTAAAGGCTACAGCACCACTTTGGTACATATCGTACATTTCTGCTAACTCCTTACCCTCTGCATTTTTTGTAACTGCACCAATGGGGTGAATGGTTACTGCAAAATCACTACTCTTTTGCCTAATATATTCTACTTGGCTTTTGTTATGTGTTACCGGGCTATTATTTGGTATTACAAACACATCTGTAAACCCACCAGCAGCAGCCGCAGCTAAGCCTGTTTCAATAGTTTCTTTATATTCAAAACCAGGGTCGTTAAAATGAGCAAAAATATCAACCCATCCAATACTTACATGCAAACCCTTTTGTTCAATAGTCTTATTAACTTTTTCGGTGATAGTAGCAGCAATTTTGCTAATTATGCCGTCAACTATTAAAATATCTCTAATTTTTCCGTTAAGTGGAGAATGTGGGGCAATTATGGTGGCTTTTTTAATGAGTAGTTTCATTAAGAAGCAAAAGTAACGAAAATTTAGGAAAATGAGTAGCAGTAAGTAAAAAACAAAACCTTCAAAATAAATTGAAGGTTTTGTAATCTTAAGTCGGGTGAACAAGATTCGAACTTGCGACCCCACGCCCCCCAGACGTGTGCGCTACCGGGCTGCGCTACCACCCGTTGGTATTAATTTACAATATTGATGAAGAACCTTAGGGTTTCATTTTTTATGGGGCTGCAAATGTAGGAT
>JAGNRZ010000161.1 GCA_017988335.1 Ferruginibacter sp. | reverse complement strand
CTATAAAACTATACCAGAATTTAAAGCTGGTTTTACTTTAGCAGAAACAGATTGGCAAAATTTTGCTGCCCTAGCTGCAAAGGATAGTATTAATCTGCAAAAAATAAACCCCAAAGAAAAAAGTAAACTTACTGCTACCATAAAAGCCGCTATTGCTAGGCAAATTTGGCGTATGGATGGTTATTACGAAGTGATTAATACAGATGATGAAGGGTTGAAGAAGGCGATGGAGGTGATGAAGTAGTTGATTTGGATAGCATACAATACATCTTGTGTTGTGAAAAAAAATTATTCTTCACAACATTTCAAATCTCTAAGCTGTATTCTACATGTATCAGCCTCAAGTACTGAATATTCTTCTTTAGGCTGATATATTAATCGACCTTCAAAATAATAATCGTAACATATTGCACATCGTTTAGTCATCGAATCCACCTTGCTTTCTAATTCTTTGGATTTAAATACAACTTTTACATCTCTATCTAATAACTTTCCTTTGACATGATTTTCACCTTCAAGAATTTCTTTAACCTTATAATTTGCAAAACAATCACCACATGCATAAGCCATATAGTAGCATCTAATTTTAACTTTGTTTGCATTTTTTGATTGCGTATTCTCAACCACAACTATCCCTACAATAATCAAAATAAAAACTGATATAAATAAGACTTTCCTCATAATAATGATTTATTTATAAACTTCTTCTTATACTCATTTCTTGTATTTCACCCTACTCCTTCAAAAACAACTCCACAGTAGCGTTTTTGCTAAAGTTACTGCTTAGCCTTACTTCGTAGCGTTTGCTTTTGGTAGTTACAATCATTAAGGCGGTGCAAGGTGGTATGGTGCCTAAATTTTCGGCTACTAAGCGTAAGTGGCTTATAGGGTTTGCTTTATTTAAACTTACATAAAAAGTTAGCGGTTTGGCCGTTATCAATTTTTTATTAATCAGTTGTATATTATCTTGATAAACCGATACCGAATCTCCGTCAATATCCCCATTATCATATACATCTACTCGTATGCTATCCTTATCTTTTGCAGCAATTTCAAGTAATGATTGTACATCCGTTTCTCTTTGTGCAATTTTTTTAGGGATAATTACTGGATTGGTTTTTACTGTGGGTTGATTTATAGGTATAGTTGTTTTATTGTTTTCAACTATGACTGGTGCATTTTTTTTGGTTAATGGATTTGTTTTTTTCTCAACTGGTTTTACCACTTTAGCTTGTGGTGCAGGTTTTATTTTAGGTTTTATAACATTTATAATAGGCTCTGGTTCTTTTTTTATTAGCCAAATATTTGAGTTGGTTGTACAAAGTGGAATATTAGGCTCCCAATAACCAGCTTGTAGCATTTTTTTTCCTTCAACTCTCAATATTGCATTGTACTTGCCTAAGCAATTGCCATATTTTCCTAAATCCACAGCTATTGTAGATACTTCCTTAAATACCAATAGGTTTTCCTCTTTATCGTACATCCCTATTAGTTTGTAATGCTCATAAAAATTGCCCTCGTAATATAAATGTGAAATACCGCTAAAAAGTCCATCGGGCTTTACATTAAAAATTTCAACTACTAATTTTGGCTGACCTAATTCCAGTATGTTTTCATATAAAAATTTACCCTCCCAAATGCCTTCAATTTTGTGTTGAGCAATAGTTGTATTAGCAGTAAAAAAAAGTAGTAATATCAAATAAAAGCGGTACAGCATCTTTGCAAAATATTTTATTCAAAATTAGCTTATTGCAACAACATTTGTACCCAAAACACACCCATAAAACCTACCTTTGCACATATTTTAACGATTACTACAGATGAATATTAAAAACAACGTTTTAGAAACTATTGGCAATACGCCTTTAATCAAATTAAATAAAATAACAAAAGATATACCTGCCTTAGTTTTAGCTAAGGTTGACTATTTTAACCCTGGCAATAGTATTAAAGACCGTATGGCACTTAAAATGGTTGAAGTTGCAGAGGCAGAAGGAAAACTAAAGCCAGGCGGTACTATTATTGAATGTACAAGTGGTAACACTGGTATGGGCTTGGCTTTGGCTGCTTGTGTAAAAGGCTATAAGTGCATTTTTGTTACTACAGATAAGCAAAGCAAAGAAAAAGCAGATATTTTAAAGGCTGTAGGTGCAGAAGTAATTGTATGCCCTACCAACGTAATGCCAGAAGATCCTAAAAGTTATTACAGCGTTGCAAAACGCTTGGCAAAAGAAGTGCCTAATAGCTATCATTTTAATCAATACGATAATTTAGCCAACCGCCTAGCCCATTATGAAAGCACTGGGCCAGAAATTTGGGAACAAACAGATGGTAAAATAACTCACTTAGTTTGTACAGCTGGTACAGGCGGTACTATTACAGGCACAGCACAATTTTTAAAAGAAAAAAATCCTAATATAAAAATTTGGGCTATAGATGTTTATGGCAGTTTGTTAACTAATTACTTTAAAACAGGTGAGGTAGATATGAGCTTTGTACATCCGTACATTAGTGAGGGATTTGGGGAAGATTTTATTCCGCAAAACTATGACATGACAGTGATTGACCACTTTGAACAAGTAACCGATAAAGATGGGGCTGTAATGGCAAGGCGTATAGCTAAGGAAGAGGGTTTATTTTGTGGGTATAGTGCTGGCAGTTGCTTACAAGGTTTAATGCAGTTAAAGCAAACCTTAACAAAAGATGATGTAGTAGTTTGTATTTTTCACGACCATGGTAGTCGTTATGTAGGTAAAGTGTATAATGATGAGTGGATGCTTGAAAGAGGCTTTTTGGAGGTAAAAACATTTAAAGACATTATAAATGGTAGAGGTAGTAAAAAATTAATTACAGTTGCCCCTACACAAACCGTAATGGAAGCCATTGATTTAATGAAGAAGTACGACATTGAAAATATACCTGTAATGCAGGATGGTAGTAATGTTGGAGCCATATCGGAAAGTGGACTATTTGCTAAAGTTTTAAACGATGCCGAAGTAAAAAACAGTACTATACAGGCTGTAATGGAAAAAATTTACCCAGAAGTTGCCTTTGATACCCCTGTAGAACGTCTAAGTAGCTATATAAATAAAGAAAATGGAGCTGTATTAAGTAAAGATGAGAGTGGTAGTTACCATATTGTTACCAAATATGATATTATTCAAAGCCTAAGTAAGTAACTAACTTATGTTTACATAAAAGCTACATTTTCAACCAAATGTAGTTTTTTTTGTTACTTACAATAACATAACATAATAGTTTTACTATAGTTATACTAGTATGTTTACTTATAAAAAATTGTGATGTTTACTACAATAGGTGTATTTACTGTAGTTTAAAAAAAGAGAAATTGTGCTCTTGTACTGGCTTAGTTTATGTTGCATCTTTGTGTTGAAGTTGATTGATATAGAACTTGATATCGATCGTTATCCAAAAATCCAAAAAAACCGAGAACATTATCCAATAATTGTGAAGAGCCAAAAGCGAATCCAATATCAATCAACTTCATTTTAGTTCTTAACATATTTTTTCCAATATCTTGCTTATGCTGTAAAAAGCGATGATAGCAAAAAAAAACGAATACCAATATCTAGCTGTTGCAATACAGTGCCGAAAAACCAAAACAAAAACCAATATCTTACCTATGCTGTAAAAAGCGATGATGGTAGAAAAACCAAAACCTAACCCTGTAAATCTTTTTGAGAGGAGATTTGCAGAAAAACCGCAGAACTAGGTTAAATTTATTTAGCCTGTAATGCAAAACAGCCCTTCTCAAAGTGCTGCCAAGAATCCAAAAAAAACTAACTATGCTTGGTTGGTTAAAATTTCTAAAAAGCTTCTGAGTTAATAGCTCAGAAGTTTTTTTATGCCCTAATCCGTAATTTTATGGTATGATTTTGCAAGATGTGCATCAAATAAATAGGCTTCCCCAAAAAATTATATCGCTAGTCCCTTCTCAAACAGAATTATTGTATGATTTAGGCTTAAATGAGCAAGTTGTAGGCATTACTAAATTTTGTATTCACCCCAATCAATGGTTTAACTCAAAAACAAGAGTAGGTGGTACTAAAAACGTAAATATTAATGCAATAAAAGCCTTACAACCCCATTTAATAATTGCCAATAAAGAAGAAAATGTAAAAGAGCAGATAGAAGAATTGGCAAAAGATTTTGCAGTATGGGTAACCGATGTAAATACATTTGAAGAGGCTATGAAAATGATTGAAGATATTGGGCATTTAACAGGTACTGCAACAAAAGCCCATCATCTTACCCAAAAAATAAAAGATGAGTTTGCAACAATATCTATTGCCAAAAAGCCAATAAACACTTGCTACCTAATTTGGCAAAGCCCTTACATGACAGTAGGTGGCGATACTTTTATACATGACATGTTGCAAAAATGTGGTTTTAATAACATCTTTGCCAATCAAACCAGATACCCTGAAATTAGTATTAACCAATTGCTTGTTGCCAATTGCCAATTGCTCCTTTTATCCAGTGAGCCCTATCCATTTAAACAAAAACATATTGATGAATTACAAACACAATTACCCAACACAAAAATTATATTGGTAGATGGGGAAATGTTTAGCTGGTATGGCAGTAGATTGTTGTATGCACCAAAATATTTAAAGGAATTGATTAGTGATTGATAATTTCATCAACTCCCTTTTTCCGTGCCTCTGTGGCAATGTCTTTTTTTCGGTTCCGCCGAATTTATGTTGTCACAGAGGCACGGAAGTTGAGCAAATTTCTCCCTTTACTTTCTCCCCTATCTTTCCTATTTTTGTAAAAAACAAACACTTATGGGTAAATATAGTTCAGGCGTATTATTTGGTGCTGAATTACAAGCACTTTACAACGACGCAAAAGATAACAATTTTGCTTTACCAGCCGTAAACACAATTGGCACTAATACTATTAATGCTACTTTAGAAGCTGCAGCAAAAGTAAACTCTCCAGTTATTATACAGTTTAGTAATGGTGGTGCACAATTTATTGCAGGAAAGGGAATGCCAAACGATGTGTTGCAAGGCAATATTAGCGGTGGTATTTCTGGTGCATTACACATTCATAATGTAGCTAAGCATTATGGCGTACCAGTAGTTTTACATACCGATCATGCAGCAAAAAAATGGTTGCCATGGGTAAGTGGGTTGATTGATGCTGGTGAACAATTTTACAAAGAAAAAGGCAGACCCTTATATAGTAGCCACATGCTTGATTTAAGTGAAGAGCCTATTGAAGAAAACATTGCTACATCGGTAGAGTTTTACAAGCGTATGGCTCCATTAGGCATGAGTATTGAAATTGAATTAGGCGTAACTGGTGGTGAAGAAGATGGTGTTGACAATAGCGATGTAGATAACGAAAAATTATACACCCAACCTGCTCATGTTGCTTACTCATACACTGAGCTTAGCAAAGTTGGCAGCATGTTTACAGTAGCTGCAGCTTTTGGTAATGTACATGGTGTTTACAAAAGTGGTAATGTGGTATTAACACCCATCATTTTAAAAAACAGTCAAGATTATATTGAAAGAGAATTAAAAACTGGCCCTAAGCCTGTTTACTTTGTATTCCATGGTGGTAGCGGCTCTCCACAGCATCAAATACGTGAAGCCATTAGTTATGGTGCTATTAAAATGAATATTGATACCGATTTGCAATGGGCATTTTGGGAAGGTGTAAAAGATTTTTATGTAAAAAATGAAGGATATTTACAAGGGCAATTAGGCAACCCTACTGGTGCCGATGCTCCAAATAAAAAGTACTACGACCCAAGAGTATGGTTACGCAAAGGAGAAGAAAGTTTTATTAAAAGATTAGAAGTAGCTTTTGAAGATTTGAATTGTGTGAATAGAAACGCTTAGTAATTGATAATGGATAATTAATAATTGATAATTATTTTAGGTCAATTTTTAATTGTTAATTTTTAATTCTTAATTAACTAAAAATGCCAATACGAAAAGAAGATTTTTTTGAGATAAAATTAAGTGGTGAAATGGATGATATTCCGTTTCAAGAAAATAAATCTAACTGGTTTAAACGTATTAGTAAAGG
>JAGNRZ010000160.1 GCA_017988335.1 Ferruginibacter sp. | reverse complement strand
TTATACAAGGCAGAGAAATAAATTTGGAAAGTAAGCATACTCAGTTAGCACAAAAATATAAATATAAATATGGATAAAGTAAAACTATTTTATTTTTAGTAAGACACTATCCCATATAAAGGCAACTATTTTATAGGGTTGCCTTTATATTTTTTAATAAAAGAGCTACTTAATTAAGTAACTCTTTTATATTTATTTACGCATCTTTACCATGGCACTGCTTATACTTTTTACCACTACCACATGGGCAAGGCTCATTACGGCCAGGTAATTTTTCTGCTGTTACTGGCATTTGTTTTATAGCCTCACTTGGATCGTAATAATCCTTTTCGTTGGCAGCATAATCTTCGCCAGCAGCATCAATAGCGGCTTTATTGGCAGCCATTTTACTCATGTCAGTTTTTTGTTCTTTACCTTCTTGTATTTTACCACTATTACTTTGCTCCATTGGTATTTGTGCATGGCACAAAAAGCTTACAATATCTTTATTTACATTATCATCCATTCTTTTAAACGCATCAAACGCTTCTATCTTATAAATTACTAATGGATCTTTTTGTTCGTAACTGGCGGTTTGTACACTATGGCGTAAATCGTCCATGCTACGCAAATGTTCTTTCCATGCATCATCGATTAATGCTAGAGTAATACTTCTTTCTAACGCATTGTTTAATTCTGCACCATTGGTAGCTAAATATTTATCTAAGTTGGCTAATGCTTGAATGCCTTTTTTACCATCGGTAAATGGTACGGCTACATTTTCTATATGATTACCTTGCTCTTTACGAATATTACTTATCACAGGTAAAGTTTGTTGTGCAATAGTTTCTCCTTTTTTACGGTAGTTAACAACAGCTTCGTTGTAAAGCTTTTCGGTTAAACTATTTGCATCGTCCTTATCTAATTCTTCTGCTGTAATGTTGGTATCAATACCAAAGTTTATAATGCAAGCCATTTTAAATCCATCGTAATTATTTCCTTCTTTAAATGAAAGTATTAACCCTTGTGCTACAGAATAAAAGGCATTATCCAAATCCAACGCTAAACGTTCGCCAAATAATGCATGGCTACGTTTACCATACACTACGTTACGTTGCTTATTCATTACATCATCATACTCCAGCAAACGTTTACGAATACCAAAGTTGTTTTCTTCTACTTTCTTTTGAGCCCTTTCGATAGATTTGCTAATCATACTATGTTGTATCACTTCGCCTTCTTTATAGCCCATTCTATCCATTAAGCCTGCAATACGCTCACTACCAAACATACGCATTAAATCATCTTCTAAACTTACAAAAAAGCTTGATGTACCTGGGTCTCCTTGCCTACCAGCTCTACCTCTTAACTGCCTATCTACCCTTCTACTTTCATGCCTTTCTGTACCAATTATAGCCAAACCTCCAGCATCTTTTACGCCTGGTCCAAGTTTAATGTCGGTACCTCTACCAGCCATGTTAGTAGCAATGGTAACAGCACCTGCCAAACCTGCTTCGGCTACCACTTGTGCTTCCTTAGCATGTTGCTTTGCATTTAATACATTGTGTGGAATATTTTTTTGCTTTAGCATTCTGCTTAGCAATTCACTTATTTCTACAGATGTAGTACCTACCAGCGTTGGCCTACCTGCCATGCGTAAACGCTCTACTTCATCTATTACAGCCTTGTACTTTTCTCTCTTTGTTTTATACACCAAATCTTGTTCATCTTTACGAGTAACAGGTATGTTTGTAGGAATAGAAACCACATCTAATTTGTATATGCTCCAAAATTCTGCTGCTTCTGTTTCGGCTGTACCCGTCATACCACAAAGCTTGTGGTACATTCTAAAATAATTTTGTAGCGTTACTGTAGCGTAGGTTTGTGTACTAGCTTCAATCTTTACATTTTCTTTGGCTTCTAATGCTTGGTGCAAACCATCAGAGTATCGTCGCCCCTCCATTATACGCCCTGTTTGCTCATCTACAATTTTTACTTGATCTTCTATAATTACATACTCTGTATCTTTTTCAAATAAGGTATAAGCCTTAAGCAATTGCTGCATAGTATGTATTCTATCTGCCTTTAGCGAATAATCGTTTAATACATTTTCCTTACGCTGCAATTTTTCCTCTGCACTTAAATCTGTTTTTTCAATCTCTGTTAATTTTGTAGCAATATCTGGTAGTATAAAAAATTCTGGGTCTTCACCACTACGAGTAATTAACGTAATACCTTTATCTGTTAAATCTACTTGATTATTTTTTTCATCGATATGAAAATATAATTCAGCATCTACTTTAGGCATTTCCTTTTGCTGGTCTGCTAAATAGTAGTTTTCGCTTTTTTGTAATTTTACTCTTATCCCTGGCTCACTTAAAAATTTAATTAAGGCTCCGTTTTTTGGCAATCCACGGTGAGCTCTCATCAATGCTAAACCACCATCTTTAGGATCATCATTACCCTCTGCAATTTTCTTTTTTGCTTCAATTAAAAATTGATTAACAGCTTTGCGTTGTTCTTCTAATAATTTTTCAATACGAGGCTTTAATTCAAAAAATTGTTGTGTGTTATCATTATGCCCTACAGGTCCACTAATAATTAAAGGTGTTCTAGCATCATCAATTAATACACTATCCACCTCATCTACCATAGCAAAATGATGCTTACGTTGCACCATTTCATCTGGGTTATGCACCATATTATCTCTTAGGTAATCAAAACCAAATTCGTTATTAGTACCATAAGTTATATCCGCATTGTAAGCAGCTCTACGGGCATCGCCATTAGGCTCATGCTTATCAATACAATCAACTGTTAACCCTAACCATTCAAAAATAGGGCCGTTCCATTCACTATCTCTTCTTGCCAAATAATCGTTAACGGTTACAATATGTACACCCTCGCCAGCTAAGGCATTTAAGTAAGCAGGTAAAGTACTCACCAATGTTTTACCTTCACCCGTTGCCATTTCAGCAATTTTACCGCTATGCAAAACAGCACCGCCTATTAACTGTACATCATAATGCACCATGTTCCAAGTAACTTGTCCGCCAGCGGCTGTCCAAGTATTTTTATGAATAGCTTTATCGCCATCAATTACAACACTATCTTTTTTTACGGCTAATGTTCTATCTAACTCTGTAGCTGTACTTACTAAGTTTTCATTTTCTTTAAAGCGTCTGGCAGTTTCTTTAACTACAGCAAAGGCTTCTGGTAAAATTTCTTTTAATATTACTTCTATTTGAGCGTCTTTCTCTTTCTTTAATTCATCTACTTCTTTATAAATAGCATCTCTATCAGCAATATTTTCTACAGGCAAGTCTTCTGCAGCTTGCTTTTTATCTTCAATTTGTTTGTTTATGGGGGTAAGATGTGAGGCTATTCTTGCTTTAAACTCTTGCGTTTTATTACGCAATTCATCATTACTTAATGATTGGTATTGTGCAAAAAATTGATTTACTTTTTGTACTTCAGGAGTTATTTTTTTTACGTCCTTTTCACTTTTGCTTCCGCCAAATAGTTTTGATATTAATCCTATCATAAAAAATCAGTATTACTGGGTATTGTATAATTTAGTTTAATTATTGATTATTGCATTGTCAAATATGGTGCTTAAATAAACAAATAGCCAAATTGACAGCCCTTTTTTGGGATGCCAAATGTACGAATAAGTTTATAAGTTTAGGGTTTTGAGTTTGGGGCTTGGGCTTTAGGTATTTGGCAATTTTTTAACTTACTTTTTACTAATTAATGGTATTAACTATAAAACAATCAACATGATAACGAACAAAACCTTTTCAAGCCTATTTACTTTAGCTACTTTATTTACTTTATTCCTTTTAACCGCCTGTACCAGTAACGAAATTGGTGAAAGTAAGGATGTGGCTCAAGAAAAAATTTATCAAGAGTATAGTATTACTTATACAGAAGGTAACTCCAATGTGGATATATTTTGCCAATACCGATTTGGCGGTAAAAATGGCACAACCCTAGTTTTAAATATGCCAAGTGAGGTAAAATTTGATGGTGAAAAGCTTAATGTGGATAGTAACGGTGTAAGTGGAGCTTATTATAAAGCCAATAAACCAGCTCTTAATTTTATGGGCAAGCACAGTTTTGTATTTACTAATATTGATAAAAAACAATACGAAAATAGTTTTACGTTTGATGATTTTAAGGTAACATTTCCTGCCAGTGCCTCAAAAAATACAGCACTTACTATACCTTTTACAACTACTGCCTTAGGTGCAGATGATTATGTAGAAATTAATACAGTAGATAGCGATAGCAGCTTTTCAATAACCAACAATGGCAATAATGTTATAATACCCATTGAAGAATTAAAAAGGCAAAAGAAAAACGATGTACAGTTAGAAGCTCATTTGTACCGAAATATTCCTTTGCAACAAAATACAACAGAAGGTGGTAAACTATTTATGCACTATACGCTAAAGCCTGTTAGCGTTAAGTTGAAATAATTTTTTTGGGCTTAGATAGTTGCTTAAAAATAAAATAAGCAGCAATAAACAAAAGAACAAATACTAATGCAGTTATATAATTATTGTTAAACTGTTTTACAATTTTTTGCTTGTCACTTATTAGAAAAAGTGGCAGCCCAGCAATAGCTACACTTGCTCCCAAACTTAGTGCTGTAGCGGTTGCTGGGTAAATAGGCAAACTACGGCTCATTAATAAAAGTGTAATAGGCACACTACTTTGTAAACAAGCAATACCAAAGCCCAACGCATAAATATTTTGCTTGCCAAAATGAAATAGTAATAAAGCAATAGGCAGTGTTATGTACACATATTTTTTCCAGCCAATTTTATCGGCAATAAAACCACCTACAATTTTTCCTAAAAAAGCACTTATGCCAATAATTAAAATACCATCGCTGTATTGTTGTGCAATAGTATTAATTACATCAAAAATAAACGACCGAAAACACATTACTAATAACAAGCCTAGCATTATGTAATCATGTGAGTCTAACTGGCTTTGCTCATTTTTTTGTACTTGGTATGTGGGAAGATTATTTTTTAAAATTAAAAAGGCAGTAATAATAACTAACACTCCTATAGCAATTAATGGAGTAGTACTGTATTGACCAAAAATACCACCTAACGTTAATCCAAAAACGCCGGGTGCTGTAAATAAACTAAGTGGTGTTACTTTATCATTGTGTACTTGTAAGCATATTGCACCACCTGTAACATGCACAAATGCAGAGGCAATTCCGCTACAAATAATACCTGCTTCTGCATTAATAAAAAAGGCAACAATACTTAATGGTAATAATAGTAATGAAGCTTGTGCAAAAGGTTTTATTTGCTTTTTAGCATCTACCCAAAAACCAATAGGCAACTGCCCTCCAAAACCAATAATGCTATAAATAACAATATATAAAACTGCTTGTGATGATGGATTATTGTAAGTATAATTAGCCAACATAAACCCTGCAACAAAATCGTTTAAACCATGGAGAATGCCCCAGAGGATGGGTTGGAGGTTGGTTGATGATGGTTGATGGTTGGTCGTTGGTCGTTGAGTGTTGAACATTGAGTATTGAGTGTTGAATATTTTTTTCATAGCAACGTTTACATTGAATTGATAATTATTCCTATTCCATAGCTAATTCCATTTGCTAAAAAACCTGCTAGTACCGCTTTTTTCCAACTACAATTTAGTAAAAAATAAAACCCTATACTTTCAATTAAGGCTACACAAAACTCCAAAATATTTAAATTGATTTTTGTATAAAATAATAGCACATGCAGCAATGGCCATGTAAACAAGTTTAGTAAAAAAGCTATCAACAAAACATACTTTCTATCTTTTTTAAATAACAATAAAATAATAGGCAATTCTATTAGTAAGGTTAATAAAAAGTAGTTCCATACACCCATTATTTATTTTTATTTTTTCTTTTTATAAAAAGATAAATAAGTAATATTAGGGCAGCCAAAGGTAAAACTATATACAAAAACCCAATAGCTACAGATTATTCAACAGCAACAATTCAATTAGGGATTCCGTATGTAGCAACTAGTAAGGAATGTATTCCATTAAATTCTACTAACGATGATTTGACTACAACTTTAC
>JAGNRZ010000159.1 GCA_017988335.1 Ferruginibacter sp. | reverse complement strand
CCTATGCCCAGTTGAAAGTATTTTACACTTTTTTTGTAAAAAATAGCTGCTTTTAAATAAAATACAACCCCTACTTCATAGCAAAACCCTCTTTCTAAAACATTAACTGCTAATTACAGAAAGAGCCAAAGAAACAACCGAAGTTTTAAAACCGATAATTGTATCTGACAATTTAACTCCTATATCTAAAGCATTTAGAGATTTTTTTATTGCATATTCAAAAAGCATAAATAAAGCATATGACAGAACTGGTGCATTATTTCAACAAAAATTCAAGAGAAAGGAGATAACAGATGATGGATATTTCACCTCTGTTGTTCAGTATATACATGCTAACCCAATTGAGGCAAAGCTTTGTATTGATTATGAGGAATGGGAGTTTAGTTCGTACAATGCTATTGTTGGGAATGGGAATACAAAGATTAAAAAAGATTATGTACTAGAATGGTTTGGTAATAAAGAGGTATTTATTAAAGTACACTATGAAAGGAAAATTGAAAATGAAAAAATTGAACGCTATTTAGAATTGTAAAATATGCTTAACGCTAAGATTACTGTACTTTTAAAACCTACAGTAATCTGGGTTACTCATTAAAAATTTAATACTTTCAATATCTTCCCACAAGCCCCCCTTATCTCCTCCTCACTAATAGTAAGTGGTGGTGCAATACGTAAACAATTACTGGCAAATAAAAACCAGTCGGTAAAAATACCTTCGGTAATTAATGCATCAATAATTTTTTTATTGGTTTCAAAATTTTCAAAGTACACAGCAATCATTAAACCACAAGCATTTACTTTTTGTATTGCAGGATGATGCAATAAAGTTTTAAACAACTCTCCCTTTCTATTTACATCATCAACTAATTTTTCATCTAGCAATACATTTAATGCTGCAAGACCAGCAGCACAGCAAACTGGGTGACCACCAAATGTATTAATATGCCCCAGCACAGGATTATATGAAAGGCTATCCATTATTTTTTTATCTGCAACAAAAGCACCCAATGGCATTCCACCTCCCAGTGCTTTGCCTAACAATAATACATCTGGCACTACATCAAATTGCTCAAAGGCCCATAGTGTTCCATTTCTTCCAAAGCCACATTGTATTTCATCTAAAATTAAAAGCGTACCCGTTTCAGTACACTTTTTACGTAAAGCTTTTAGCCAATTATTTTGTGGAGCAATTACACCAGCTTCGGCCTGTACAGTTTCTGCAATTACACATGCAGTTTGTGTAGTAATATTTTCCAAGTCTTCAAAACTGTTGTAATTAAGCTGCATAGTATTAGGCAACAATGGTCTAAATGCGTTTCGCCAATACTCATCTCCCATTATGCTTAAAGCACCTTGTGTGCTGCCGTGGTAGCTATTTTTAAAAGAAATAATTTGTGTACGTTGTGTAAATCGTTTGGCTAATTTCATAGCACCTTCTGTTGCCTCACTACCACTGGCTGTAAAAAAAACAGAGTTTAAAATTGAAGGCAAGTGCTTAGTTAGTGCTGTTGCATATTGCACTTGTGGACTTTGTACTAATTCGCCATACACCATTATGTGTAAATAATCATCGGCTTGTTTTTTTATGGCTTCTACAACTTTGGGGTGCTTATGCCCAATATTACAAACACTTATGCCGCCAATTAAATCAATATATTCTTTTCTATTTACATCGTACAATTTGCAGCCTTCGGCTTTTACAATTTCTAATGCCAATGGTGCATCGGAAGTTTGCCCTACATGTTGTAAAAAAAGTTGGCGATTGGTCATAGAGCAAAATTAGTTAATTAAGTTATTCACCGCAGAGAAACGAGTTAAATGAGTTTACGCAGAGGTTTGGGTATAACAGGTATTTTTATGTTATTGAAAAAAAGTTTAAATTTGATAAAATAATCAATATGACCAAAATTGTTTTAGAAGTACCAGAAAATAAAACCAAACTAGCTTTGGAATTTTTTAAAAATATTTCATTTATAAAAAAAGCAAATCCAATTGCTAAAAATGAAATTACCAACCCATTGATTTTATCTGAAATTGAGGCATACGAAAAAGGTTTTAAAAAGCCATCAAAAATAGATTTAGCAAAGCTTAAAAAAATGCTTTAAATTATTTTTCATCTCTTATCATTGTCCATGTGCCATAACTTGATATAGTAAACTTTTGCTCATCATTATTTTTTTGTAAACTATCCATTTCCCAAGTCCCAGAAAACTTATCGTTTGTTAGTATGCCTTCGTAAAGAATTTGTTGTGATTGGGTATCAGAGATTGAGTAAATATGATTATTTTGATCAAAACCATAAAAACAAGGATAAGATTGTATAAAGCTAATAAAGTCATTTTCGATATAACCGTAAAATCTGCCTAACTCATTAAACAAATGTTTGCTTTCATCATCATAAAATGTACCAGTTAAACTTCCACAGTCATCCATACAATCTATATAAAAATTAACAGAAACTCCCTTTATGCTATCTGGATAATTTTCACCATAAGTGAATTGCCCTTTCCATTTACCAGTTAAATTAATGCTCATGTTATTTTTTATTAATCACAAGTAAAGAAGCAAATTCTATTTTTCTTTCTAACTTTCAATTTTACATCTTAATCTACACTACGATAAAAGCTCACCATTGGTATGCCGATGAAAGGATTGCGACGCAACGATGCTGCCATGAAAAACTAAAGCTGGTAACAAAACAAAAATCCGCTTTCATCCGTAACAATCTGTTTTATCAGTGTCTCTAATTTAGATTTCTCCTTCGTCGAAATGACAGTAAGATTACCCCCTTTCCTCCCAAATCATACTTAAATGCACAATTGTCTCAGCGGCTTTTGCCATATCTTTTGTACCTACCCATTCTAACTTGCTATGTATATTTTGCATACCTGTAAAAATATTGGGGCAAGGCATTCCCATATAACTTAGGCGGCTACCATCGGTACCTCCACGTATGCTATCTTTGGTTACCGTTAGTCCTGCTCTTTCAATAGCTTCTTTTGCATAAGCACTTACTTGTGGATGTTGTACTAAAATATCTTTCATATTTCGGTACTGTTCTTGCACATCGTATTGCATAGTTGCACCAGCATGTTTTGCCACAGCATCTTCTGCAATTTTTTTAAGCCTTGCATGATGATTAGCTAATTCAGCAGTTACAAAATCTCTTACAATAAATTGTATAGTAGCTTTTTCCGAAATACCATTTACTGCTACAGGATGTACAAAACCTTGTCTACCATCAGTAGTTTCTGGACTCCATTCGTTGGTAGGCAATGCAGCTAAAATTTCACCAGCAATTTTTAAAGCGTTGATTAATTTATTTTTGGCATAA
The DNA here is from genome assembly GCA_017988335.1 of Ferruginibacter sp. GTDB lineage: Bacteria > Bacteroidota > Bacteroidia > Chitinophagales > Chitinophagaceae > Ferruginibacter. Next base: position 2,768 of record JAGNRZ010000159.1, on the reverse strand, counting down.
CCCGGATGTGTAATCACTCCGTTAATAGTAATAATGCATCCATCGGCACTAAAGGTTTCATCTTCAAAACTACCAGCTTCGCCACCATCTAAAGTGTAGCCAAAACTTGCACCAAGCTTTTTCATATCAACTTTTGCAGTGCCTTGTCCTACTTCTTCATCTGGCGTAAATAATATTTTTATATCACCATGTTTTATGCTTGGGTTTTGTATAAAAAATAATACAGCTTCCATTATTGCTGTTACACCAGCTTTATCATCGGCACCTAATAAGGTTAGGCCGCTTGCAGTAATTACTCCATGATTAATGTGTTGTTGCAAATATGGAGAGTTAGCCATAGTAAGCACTTGTGTTGTATCATCGGGTAATACAATATTATTACCATCATAATAACGGTGATGTATAGGTTTTACATTGGTGCCGCTACAATCAGGTGCAGTATCTACATGACTACAAAAACAAATAGCTGGTATATTACCTTTTGTGCTATTGCTAGGTATAGTGGCATACACATAACCATACTCATCGGTTGTAGCATTGGTAATACCCATTCCTAAAAGTTCTCTATGCAAAAGTTTGCTTAGGTCTTTTTGCTTTTCGGTTGTTGGGTGTGCTGTACTTGTTGGATCGCTTTGTGTATCTATACGTACATAACGTATAAAGCGTTCAGCAACATTATCGGGGCTAATTTGAATCATTGTAGTTGATTTTTATTACACGAATTAAAACTAATTACACGAATTTTGAAAATAAAAAAAGACCTCACCCCCTCTCCGAAGGAGAGGGAACTGGAAGATGAAATTATAAAAAAGCAGCTTGCTTTCGCAAACTGCCCAATATTAAATCTTACATATTACCTATTAGTTTATTGAAACCAATTCAATATCAAATACTAAATCTTTTCCTGCCAACTCATGGTTAGCATCTAATACAATAACATCTTCTTTAATTTCAACCACTACTACTTGTACTGGATGACCATTCTGGTCGGTTAATGTTAAAGGCATACCTGGTTCTAAAACCATATCCGCAGGCACATTTGCTTTTGGAAAAGGAATAATAGCATCTGGATTACTTTCGCCATAAGCCTCAGCCGCAGGGATTGTAATAGTTTTTTTATCGCCAATTACCATGCCTGGTATAGCAGCATCAAAACCTTTAATCATTTGTCCAGCACCTACTGTAAAACCTAATGGCTCTCTACCAGCACTACTGTCAAATTGTTCACCCGTTGTTAATTTACCAGTGTAATGCACAGTAACATTATCACCATTTTTTGCAACACTCATTGTTTAATTTTTTTGTTAGTCAACTAATTAATTTTATTCAACTTCATTGGCGTCGCACTCTTGTACATCATATCTTTACTGAGCTTCAGCATTTGATGCATAGCAGTATTACACTTTTAAAATTTGTGCAAATTAAATGATAAATGGCATAAGTATTCAATTTCTTTTTAGCATCTTTACTATATGAAAAAAATCATCTTTTGCGTTATTTTATTATCACTTAGTTCACAGTTAGTTATTTGTCAAAATATTAAAACAGGTGCCGATAGAATGGAAGTATATCTTCCCTTACTTAAAGGCAAAAAAGTAGCTGTTTTTGCTAATCAAACAAGTGTAGTTGGTAATACTCATTTGGTAGATACGCTTTTAAAAAGTGGCATTACTATTGTAAAAATATTTGGTCCAGAACATGGCTTTAGAGGCAATGCAGATGCTGGCGAACATGTAACAAATGCAGTAGATAAAAAAACAGACATACCAATAATTAGCCTTTATGGTGATCATAAAAAACCTACTTGGGATGATGTAAAGGATGTAGATGTTTTATTATTTGACATACAAGATGTAGGTGTACGTTTTTATACTTTTATATCTTCTTTACAATATTATTTAGAGGCGGCATTGGAATTTCATAAACCTTTATTATTATTAGACAGGCCAAATCCTAATGGCTTTTATGTAGATGGCCCAGTATTAGATATGAAATTTAAAAGCTTTGTAGGCATGCAACCCATACCAATTGTGTATGGTATGACAATTGGTGAATACGGAATGATGTTAGCAGGTGAAAAATGGTTATCGCAAAAAGCAAATGATATTTATTCGTATAATATTACCACTAAGCCTACAAAAGATACTCCTTTTCATTTTATGGTAATTAAATGCAAAGGTTACGATCATACAAGCAAATATGTTTTACCTGTAATGCCATCGCCCAATTTAAAAACTATGCAAAGCATTTATATGTACCCTAGTACTTGCTTTTTTGAAGGTACTGTGTTTAGCGAAGGTAGAGGTACCGATTATCCTTTTCAAATTTTTGGCCATCCAACACTACCAAAAAATTTATACACTTTCGTGCCAAAACCCAATGCTGGTGCAAAAAGTAGCAAGTGTTTTAATCAACAATGTTATGGTTGGTTTATTAATGGTAGTAACGAAGAAATATTAAAAAAGTTGAATAATAAAATTAATCTTAGCTATTTTGTAAACGCTTATAAGCTTTTCTCTGGTAAAGATTCTTTCTTTTTAAAAAATAACTTTATAAACAAACTAGCTGGTAACGATATTTTTGCAAAGCAAATAAAAACAGGCAAAACAGAATGGCAAATAAAAAAGAGTTGGGAGGCAGATTTAAAAAAGTTTAAAGCCATTCGTAAAAAATATTTATTGTATAAAGATTTTGAATAGCAAAAAATACAAAACGATTGATTATATTTAAGCATGCAAGTAAAAGCATGCTTTTTTATTTTATGTTGC
>JAGNRZ010000158.1 GCA_017988335.1 Ferruginibacter sp. | reverse complement strand
CATTTTGCAACACTTCATCACTTATTTTTTTTATGATGATAGAATCTTCGTTGAGCTGTGCTTGTGCAGTTAAGCATACAAAAGCAGTTGCAATTAATGTTAAAAATTTTGAACCTAAAGCCATAGCTAAATAGTATTATTGAAGATAAACGGAGCGTCGCCAATGAAGTTTTATCAAGGAACAACTGCTCACTACAATTAACAAACAAACTTAACTATAAAATGCTAAATTGCATACTCAAAAATTTTAGACTATGAATATTGCGATTGTTTGCTATCCTACGTTTGGCGGTAGTGGTGTGTTGGCAACAGAATTGGGTAAGGCTTTGGCGGATGAGGGACACAACATCCACTTTATTACATACCAGCAACCCGTAAGACTAAGCCATTTTCATGCTAATATTTTTTATCATGAGGTAAGAGTGCCAACGTATCCTTTGTTTGATTTTCCACCTTATGAAACTGCGTTGAGCAGTATGATGGTTGATGTAGTTAATAACCATAATATTGATTTACTACACGTTCATTATGCTATACCACATGCTAGTGCAGCGTATATGGCTAAGCAAATTTTAGCAAAGGAAGGAAAGCATATTCCTGTAATTACAACTTTGCATGGCACCGATATTACTTTAGTGGGTAAGGATAAAACCTACAGCCCGGTAGTAACGTTTAGCATGAATGAAAGTGATGCTTTAACGGCTGTGTCGCAAAATTTAAAGCAAGAAACGCTGAATAATTTTGTGATAAAAAAAGATATTGAAGTGATTTACAATTTTGTAGATGTAAATCGTTTTCATAAAAAACCTGTGGATGCTTTTAAACAACTAATTGCCCCTAAGGGTGAACGTATTATTGTGCATGCCAGTAATTTTAGAAAAGTAAAAAGAGTGGATGATGTGGTAAATACTTTTTTACTAATTAATAAAGTGTTGCCTGCTAAATTATTGTTATTAGGAGATGGTCCTGAAAGGTCTTATGCAGAAAGCATTTGCAGAGATTGTATAAGTGCAGAAAATATAAAATTTTTAGGTAAGCAAGAGCAAATGGAGGATATATTGCCTATTGCTGATTTATTTTTATTAACTAGTGAATATGAAAGTTTTGGCTTAGCGGCTTTAGAAGCTATGGCTGCCGAAGTGCCTGTAATTAGTACGAATGCTGGCGGCTTACCCGAAATTAATATTAATGGCTTTTGCGGATACATGAGCAATGTAGGCGACATTAATGATATGTGCAAAAATGCATTATCTATTTTGCAAGATGATGAAACTTTAAAACAGTTTAAAGCTAATGCACTAACACAAGCTCAAAAATTTGACATAGGGAATATTGTACCTAAGTATGAGGAGTTGTATGAAAGGGTGTTGAAGGGTTAATTAATGTCGAAGCCAAATTTGTGGGTCATAATATCTTGCTCTTTCATCAAATAAATACAAATCTGTTGTACCTACACCATCCATATTAGCCATTGCTTTTCCTAACATTTGCCCTAAAGTAACTTGTTGTCCTTTTCTTACAGTTACATTGGAGAGATTTGTATAACTGGTAAAAAAACCTCCATGCTGAATCATAACTGTACCACCATCGTCTTCCATTACAGCAGTTACTTCTCCTGAAAATATTGCTTTTACTGATGCTCCAATTTCTGTAGCAATTGTAACACATTTATATTCTGCTACAGCCCCTGTACCAGGCATTTCATTTCTTCCATAATGAAATAAAACTCTTCCAGTAACTGGCCAAGGTAGGCTACCTTTATTTTTAACAAAGCTTTCATTTGTTGCTCTATTTTCATCGGTTACAATGGTTGGTTCTATTTCTTTTACTGGTTTAGTAACTTTAATTGGTTTGTCTACTTTTTTTACAACAGGGCTTGTTGTAGGGTTTGTAGTTGTGGGATTATTTTTCTTTATTGCAGCTAACCTATCTCTTTCTGCTTTTTCAGTAGCCTTTTTTTCTGCTAAAATTTTTGCTTTAGCATCAGCAATGGCTTTTAAACGCATAGCTTCCATTGCTCCCTCTACCTTACGCATTTTTGCCGCTTTAGCAGCATACTGAGCACTTAAATTTTTCCCCTGTTTTTTCAACTCCGCCAATATTCTATCTTTTTCCTTTTGTTCTTTTTCTAATACACTTAGCTCTTGGTCTTTTGATTGCAGTACTATAGTTTTCTTTTGTTTTGTTCCTGTTAGTTCTTCTACACGTTGCCTACGTAGCTCTTGCGTACGTATAATATTTTGCCCCTGCATTTCTCTGTAATTGCGGTAGCTTTTTAAATAGGCTATACGCTTAATAGCATCGTTAAAATTTGAGGCGGAGAAAATGAAGTTTAAAAAATCGTAGTTGCTTCTATTTTTATAGGCGTACACCATACTTTTGGCATACTCTTGTTTAAGGGTGTCTAATAACCTATCGAAGCGGTTTATATCTCTTTGAGTGGCGGTTAGGCTTCTATCTAATAAGTTTATATCGCTATTAATATTTTCTACAATTCTATCTTGTATATTAACTTTATCGCTAATTAATTTCCACTGCAAAAAGTTTTCTTTTGTTTTTGCTTTGTTGTCGCTTAACATTTTTTCAGTTTCCTTCAACTCTTTCTTTAATTGCAGCTTTTGCTTTTCCAACTCTTCTCTTGTTTGCTGTGCATAGGTAAACAGGCTGGCAAAAAATAGTGTGGCGATAAATAAGATTACTTTCTTCATTTGCTTAAGTTGGAATTTATCAAAAATACAAATTGAAACACATAGTTGGGTAAAAGTAAAAACCCACAGTTGTGTATAACTACAAATAACGGCTACTTTCGTTTATAATTTTTGGGGATGTTAAAAGAAACAGATAAATCTTTGTTAAACTCATATTGCTTGTAGTTGAGCTTTATGTCTAACTTGTTTTTTTCTGATACTGTTATTTCTCTGTAAGTAGAAAAGTTTACTCCGATTTTATTTTCATAGTCAGAGTAAGTAATATCAGCTGTTCTACTTCTTGTAAAATCCACATCATCTAATTTACTATGCACCATTAAATAATTGCTAGGCTGTACTGTTAATAAATGCTTAAAATATTTACCTAGTGTAGAAATTAAAATAGCATTATCAGTTTTTTTATAGGCGACTACATTAGTATCCATAAATACAGGATTGCCTACTAATAAATCTTGCAGCGTATAAAAATCAAAGGGTATTTGTGTAACTTCTTGCAAAAAATCTAGGGAACGAAATTGTACTTCCTTATCTAATTTATTTAAAAGTATTACACTATCTTTTTTAATTAAAACTCTAAAGGCTTCAATATTAAGGAATGTAGCCGTTAACGAAATCCAAATGGCACTATCCTTAATCATTTTTACATTAGCGGTTACATCTTGCTTTTTGCCTTTACTATCATCATAATCAACTTTTATTTTTGCTGCAAAAGTTTTAAAATTGATATAATTGTTTTTAAGCTTTTGCACTCCTTCGTTAATAGCTGCAATTGAATCTGCTGCTGTGTTATTTACAACCACGGCTATAACAGTATCTTTTTTGGCAATGGCTTTATTTATATTTTTTGTGCTTTTACAACTTTGGTTAATTAAAGTTGTGAATACTATTATTATAAGAAAAAAATATTTCATTTAGATTGCTGTATGGGTTATTATTGTTTGCCGGTATGTCCAAATCCGCCTTCGCCTCTATCTGTACTGTTCAATTGTTGTACCAAATTTAGTTCTACTTTTTCTACTTGTGCAAAAACAAGCTGTGCTATTCTATCGCCATTGTTAATAGTTTGCACTTCGTTACTTAGGTTTATTAAAATTACTTTTAACTCTCCACGGTAATCTGAATCAATAGTACCTGGTGAATTTAAGCAAGTAATTCCCTGTTTCAAAGCCAAACCACTCCTTGGCCGCATTTGTGCTTCATAACCTTCAGGCATTTCTATAAATAAGCCTGTAGGTACTAGCATTCGCTGTAATGGTTGCAATAAAATGGGTTCGGCAATATTGGCTCTTACATCCATACCAGATGAACCTGATGTTGCATAAGCTGGTAATGGGTTGTTTGATTGGTTAATGATATTAACTGTCATTTAAATGCTAATTTGCCTTTTTATTGTTATCGTATAAGTGTTACCATTCCTTGTTCATACTTTGTTAAACCCCTTTTATTTATATACTGAATCATCCAAATATAACTACCATTAGGTAAAGCCTTCCCATTTTTTGTACCGTCCCATTTATGACTTATATTGGTGGAATTAAATATAGGCTTACTCCATCTATCAAAAACAACAAATTTGTAATTGGTTGAGTAAAATTCATTTACTGGTCCAAATAAATCATTTTTACCATCATTATTTGGTGTAAACGTGTTAGACATAAAAAAATCACAATCGCCATTGGTTACTAGTATTGAGTCTTCGTAAACACAATCGCTAGTTGCAATAACTTTATAAAAGCCAGGCTTATCTATTTTTATACTACTAGTTGATTCGCCTGTACTCCATAAATAATCAGTTGCGTTATTAATTGAAGTTTTAAGAAGTATGGGGTTACTTTTACAAACTTTATCTTCGCCTATTATTCTCATAACACTTTTTACTTTAGAAAACAATTCAATGGTATCTGAAGATAAACAATTGTTAAACTCTATTTGTAACCAATATTTTCCTAAGGATGTTGCACTAATCGATTCTGTTTTTTCTCCAGTATTCCATAGAAAAGAGGTGTTGGGAAATACTATCGTTGGTTTTAAATTTTCTTTTGTAAAATCGCAATAGTATTTATCTGCCCCTAAAATATCTTGATTAGTTTTGATTAAAATTTGTTTGTTTACTATATTTTTTTTTACACTTCCACATCTTGTAGAAAAAACAGTTAAGGTAGCAGTGAAAATGCCATCAGTATTATAAGTATATACTGGATTGGCTATTGTTGATTTCCCCAAAAAATCTCCAAAGTCCCATTTAACCGAATCGATTCCTACTGTTGTATTCAATGTAAATGATATTGTTTTATCACTACAATTTCTATTATTAACACTAAAGCTATAGAAAACTAATGTGGGGTCATAAAAACTCTTTACAAGTGATGGTAGACCAAATCTTACCTTAGAAGCCGCACTAGGTTCTAAAAAAATATTTTGACTTTCATAATTGCATCCTAATCCGTAGATATCTGGATTTTTTACACAACCCAAATAATTTGTTGCAGCTATACAGTGATAAATTTTACCATCACTGGCTAGTTGTAATCCGCCAGAAAAACCTCCATTAGTAATAGACAATAATTTAACCGAATTATAAATATCTATTGCGTTATGAATTGAAACATCGAATTGATAAAGTTTTCCAGCACCATCACTTTCTGCATTTTCGCTTACATACAAATTTTTTCCATTGGGCGAAAATTCTAAAGCATAAACTCCTGTATATGCATTGGGGCTGCCTACGGGTGTTGTTCTAAATAATATTGAGTTTGATAATTGGCCAGTACTATTATTAAAATTACTAAGCTCTATATTATTAATAGCATAAGAATGTGCTGCAGCAATTTTTTTTCCATCTACCGAAAATTTTAGGCTTCCTATTGCATTATTATCATTTACATCAATAGTAATAGCCCCTATACTAATAATTGGAGTTGTGTTTATGCCACTTTTTGTAAGCTCAAAAGAAAAATATTTATTTGAATTCCACTCATGTGTAACAATCCAAAAATTACTTCCGTTACAGTGATGAGTTATCGCTAATTTTTCGAAACAATTGGGCAACAACAACGTGTTTTTTTCAATTACTTCACCATTACCATTGTCTCCTTTCTTATTTATTATGCTATACCTTAAACCGCTATTAACTTGACCAATAGCTCCAATAGTAAAAATATAGTAAAGGGTATCATTATCAGGCATTGGTACAATTATGGCATTATTTGTACTACTACTAGATCCTAAAAGATTATTACCATTTTTTACTGCACCATGTTGGCCATTTAACACCACTGTACCATTTGAATAAAATAGTAATTTGCCATATTGATCACACAATACAGTACTCCCTTCATCCGAATCTAACCCTCCTGTTATTGTTGTTTGACGAGGATATATAGTAAAATAGACACCTAACCTATTTACAAAATACTATATATTATTTTGCTTT
>JAGNRZ010000157.1 GCA_017988335.1 Ferruginibacter sp. | reverse complement strand
CTATTATACGTACCCGCCATTTTATTATTTGTTATTTCTATATTAGGGAGTATAATTTTATTGCGAAAATATTTTCGAGAATAATTTACAAAAAAACATCTTAGATTAATTGTTTTACTTCCCAATCATACTATCCACACTAATTTTTCCTGGACCTATTAATAGTAAAACAGTATAAGCTCCTAAGTATAATAATGCTACTTCACCACTATTCTCTCCAAATATTATTCCCTTGTGGGCTATAAAAAAAGCAACTGCCATACAAATAATTAAAGCAATGGCAGCAAACCGAGTAAATAATCCTAAAATTATAAATAAGGCACAAAAAAACTCTGCAAATACTACCAACGCTAAACTCATTGTAGAACCCATACCTAAAAAATTCATAAAATTATTTTTCATGGTGCTAAAGCCTACCAATTTTTGGTACCCATGGTGTAACATAACTCCACCAAAAACTATTCTTAATAGCAACATGGCAGCATTAAATGCACCAGCAGAATATTTTGTTGACAATAATTTCTTCATAAAATATTTTTTATAAAGATAGTAGAATATTATAAAAGTTAAAATAAAGCAAAATTAATCTTTGCTTTTATCTTCAAGTTCCCTCTCCATTGGGAGAGGGGTTGGGGTGAGGTCTTGTTTATACACTTATCCACTTATACACAATTGATTTGGAACGGTGTTTGTATTACTTGTATTATAGAGTATTTTTACAACCAGTAATCATTATTTGAATTTACCAACATGATAAAACAAAAATTAGTTGTAACGCTTATTTTCTTTTGCTCCATTATTATTGCTAAGGCACAGCCTACTTATGCCATTATTGATGTAGAAAAAAAGTATAAAGAAGCTAAAGAGTTATTTGTAAAAGAGCAGTATGCCTTAGCCTATCCTTTAATGAAGGAGCTAAAAATGCAATATGCCGATAATACCATTAGCGACCATACTTATATTAATGATGATGTTAATTATTATTATATAGTTTGTCAGCTTAAACTAAAGCATGATGTAGCAGAAAAAGAAGCAAGGCGATATATTGATGTAGTGGCTAACGAACCCCGTAGGCAAATTTTAAGCTATCATTTAGCACAATATTATTTTTTGCAAGATGATTTTAGTAATGCCATTAATTATTACGAAAGAGCAGGATATGATAATATAAGTAACGACCAAATTGCCGATACTAAATTTGAAAAAGCTTATTGTTATTTTAATCTTAAAAATTTTGAGCAAGCTAAACCTTTGTTTGAAGAAGTAACACAGCTAACAGATAACAAATATTTTATTCCTGCAAATTATTACTACGGTTTTTTATGTTATAAAGATAAGGAGTATAATAAAGCATTAAGTGCATTTAGGCTTGTAGAAACGCAAGAAGAGTACAAAGGAGTAGTACCTTACTACATTGCCGAAATATTATATTTTCAAGGTAAAAAAGATGAAGCGTTACGCTATGGCGAAAGTGTATTGGCAAGAGGGGGTAGTTTAGAATATCAAAAAGAAATGAACTTGCTTATAGGGCAATTGTATTTTGAAAAGAAAAATTTTGCAAAAGCATTACCACTTTTAGAAGCTTATGTAAACAGCAGCGATAAAGTAGATAAAGAAATTTTATACGAACTAAGTTTTTGCTATTACAATGCAAGTAATTTGCCCAAAGCCATTGAAGGGTTTAAGCAACTAAGCAACGAAAGAGATAGCATGGGGCAAAATAGTATGTATTTGCTTGGAGATTGTTACTTACGAACTAATCAAAAAGAAAATGCCCGTAATGCCTTTCAATACTGTGCTTATAACAATAGTAATCCTACACAACAAAAAGTATCAAGGTTTATTTATGCAAAACTTTCGTATGAGTTAGGTTATCAAGATGTGGCGTTGAACGAAATGAAAAAGTATTTAAATGATTATCCTAATAGTGAGTATGATACTGAAGGAAAGGAAATTTTAGTAAATCTTTTAACCAATACCAGCAATTTTAGAGAAGCATTAGAGTTGTACGAATCCTTTGGAACACCCACACCCAATATGCGTAAGGTATATCCTAAAATATTATATGGTAGGGCAGTGGAGTATATTAATGATCAGCAATTAGCTAAAGCAGATGAATTGCTAACAAAAGTATTAGCCGATGACAATGCTGGTGCAATAAAGCCATTTGCAAATTTTTGGAAAGGAGAAATTGCCTATCGTAATAATAAATATGATGAAGCTATCCGTTATTTAAGTTTGTACATGCAAAGCGGAGCAGCATCTCAAGGAGAGGCAAACCCAACAGCAGCAAAATATAACTTAGGTTATAGCTGGTTAAAGAAAGAAAATTATAAAAATGCACTTTCTTACTTTGAACAAATTTCTAAAACGGCATCGGTAACAGCAAGTGCTATGGAGCAAGATGCTTATGTACGTAGTGCCGATTGTTATTTTATGCTAAAAGATTTTACCAGAGCCAATACCATGTACGATGCTGTAATTGCTAATGCACTACCACAAAGCGATTATGCTTATTTTCAAAAATCAATGGTAGCAGGTGTAAAATCATCTGCAGAAAAAATAAAAACATTAAATACACTTACTCGTCAGTATCCACAAAGTTATTTAGTGCCAGATGTAAATATGGAAATTGCTAATACGTATATGAGTGATGAAAAGTTTAGAGATGCTATTCCTTATTTAGATAAAATAATTGCGGATGCAAATGCTAGTAACTTATATCCTAATGCTTATTTTAAATTAGGACTATGCTATTACAATATTGATAACAATAGCAAGGCATTAGAAAACTATCAAGTGTTAATTCAAAAATACCCACAATCTCCAGAAGCAGATGATGCCTTGGACAATATTAAAAATATTTACATTGAAGATGGCAAGCCTAATGAATATGTAGAGTTAATGCGTAAAAATGGTAAAAACATTTCTGTAACAGAAGCAGATTCGTTAACCTACACCGCTGCTAAAATGAAATATAATAATGGCGATTGTGCAAGTGCTATTAGTGGCTTTGCTAATTATTTAAATCAATATCCACAAGGGGCTTATGCTTTAGAGGCAAACTACTTAAAAGCAGAGTGCCATGCAAAGAGTAAAGATTGGGCTAACACATTGCAAGGTTATAGTTATGTAAACAGCAAAGGTTATAATAAATATTTTGAAAGAGCTACTTTTGAAGCTGCACAAATCAGTTATTTTGAATTGAAAGATTATGCTGCTGCAAGGCAATATTTCCAATCATTATATGAAGGAGCTATTTCACAAGAAAATAAATTAGAAGCTTTACGTGGTTTAGTAAGATGCTATTATAATTTGAAAGATTATAGCTCTGCTAATACAGCGGCTAAAGATTTATTGGCTCGTAAAGGCATAACTACCGATGATAAATCAATTGCTTATTTAGTGTTGGGCAAATCTCAACAAGTAAATAATGATTGTGCTGCAGCCATAGCATCTTTCAAATCTTGTGCTGCTATAAACAAAACAGCTTGGGGTGCCGAGGCTAGGTATGAAATTGCTAACTGCCAGTTTAAACAAAATAATTTAACTGCCGCAGAAAAAGCAGCCCTTGCAGTAATTAAAGAAACAGGTAGTTACGATTTATGGGTTACTAAAAGCTACATTTTATTAGGCGATATTTTCATGCAACAAAAAGATTACTTTAATGCAAAAGCCACTTACGAAAGTGTTGCAAAAAATGCAGCTATTATTGAGCTTAAAAATGAAGCACAACAAAAATTGGATAGAGCAATAGAAGAGGAAAAAGCGAATTCTAAAATAAACTAATCTTATAAATTAATAATTGATAATTAATAATGAATAATTCCTTAAAATATACAGCAGTTTTCTTTCTAAGCTTCTCTTCATTGCAAACAATGGCTCAAAGAGATACAGCAAAAAAGCAAACCATCGACATCACATCATCATACAAACCTGTATTGCGTAATGCGGTTAAAATAAATTTTTCTGCCTCACACTTAAATGCAGATACTACAAGGTCAAAGTTGCAGTATAGCGTACCATCGCAAAATCTATTTTATTCTTATCAGCCTATAACCTTGCGTCCATTAGCCTTACAGCAAGATACTAACCTGTATTTGGGAATGCGTAATTTTTTAAAATTAGGTTATGGTAATTTTGCTACACCATATGTTAGTGCAGGCTTTAGTTTTGGTGATGGCAAAAAAATGCTATTTAATTTATATGCCAACTATATTTCTTCAAAAGGAAAAATTGTAAACCAAGAGTATGCACAAATGCAAGTAAAAGCTAATGGTAGCTTTTTTATGCCTAAAAACGAGTTTTATGTAGGTGCACAACTAAGTCAAAATAGTAACTATTTATATGGTTACAATCATACTTTGTATAATTATAAAAAAGATAGTATTCGCCATCAATTTCAAGATATAGTATTATCTGCAGGGTTTAGAAATACCGCAAAAGGGGAGTATGGTATAAGTTATAATCCAAATGTTACAGTCATTAATTTTACTAATAAAGATAGAGTAAGTGAAAGTTCAATTATAGCCAATGCACCCATCACAAAAACATTTGGCGATGCATTTATGCTAAAAATAGAAGGTAAGGCAGATATCACATCTTACACCACAAAAAATTTAGTTAGCAATATAAAAATTAGCAATAATGTGTTTCAAATTGCTCCTTCTTTAATAATATCATCACCTCGTTTTACAATTAATGGTGGTATTATTCCTACTTGGAATAATGGCATATTTGTATGGCTGCCAAATGTGTATGCAGAAGCACAATTGAAAGAAAAAACAGTTATGTTTCAAGCCGGTTGGATTGGTAGATATACAAAAAACACATACAGAAATCTAACAGCCATAAATCCATTTTTAACTACCATTACGGCACAAAACAATACTAAAGAAATTGAATATTATGGTGGGATAAAAGCTACGGTAGGCAAGCATTTTAGCTTTAATTTAAAAGGTGGAATTGTTAGCTTTAAAGATTTGCCTTTCTTTATTAACGACACCGCAACAGATAATAAAGCATTTAAAATAAGCAACGAAAAAAGTGTACAAAGTTTACGAATTCATGGAGATGTAAATTTTGTAAATCAAGATAAATTTACGCTTACTGCTGGGCTAACTTTTAATGGATATACATTAATGCAAAGCAATGCAAAAGCTTGGCATACCGTGCCGTTAGAAATTACATCATCGTTACGTTGGTGGGCATTTAAGCAAGTGTTGTTTAAAGCTGATTTATACGCTTTTGGTGGCGGTAATTATTTGCAAAAAGGTAATACTGCACAAACATTTACAGGCGGTACAGATATAAGTGCAGGGGTAGAGTTTAGAGTAAATAAAATGTTTAGTGCATGGTTAGACATAAATAATATTGCCAATCAAAAATACCAACGCTGGCATAATTACGAAGTGCTTGGGTTAAATGTGTTGGGTGGTGTAAGGGTAAACTTTTAAAAATCATTGAAATCTTACTATTGGTTAATCTATGTAAATTTTTGTAAACCCAGATCGAGTTCCCTCTCCTTTGGAGAGGGGTTGGGGTGAGGCTTTTAATTTTCTATCTTTGTCCTATGCACAAACTAATTGCAACTTATCTTTTTCAACATAAACAATGCCCTTTGCCTGGCTTAGGGCATTTGTATGTACTACAAATACCTGCCATAAATAACTTTATAAATAAGCAAATTATCGCACCACAATGGGTAGTAAAATTTTCTGCTACACAAATAGACGATGAGAATTTTTTAAACTATGCCGCTAAAATTAATAACACAAATAGTTCATCTATAAAACAGCAATTACAAAATCTTTTTACACAAAATAATATTTCAATACATGGAGTAGGGGAGTTTAAAAATGAAAATGGAAAATTTGATTTTGTGGCCGAAGAAATAAACCCACTTTTCTCACAACCCACAAATGCAGATAGAGTAGTGCATGAAAACGAAGCCCACACTATGGTTGTAGGCGATACAGAAACTACCACTACCGCTATGACAGAGTACTTTGCTGACGATGAAGTAAAAAAAGATTATTGGTGGGTTTGGGCACTAGTAATAGCTGGTATATCAATAGCAGCTATTTGTATGTATTTTTTTGCAGGTATTAATTAAATTGTATTATGATTGTTTATAACCAATGTCC
>JAGNRZ010000156.1 GCA_017988335.1 Ferruginibacter sp. | reverse complement strand
CTGCAGATTCATTTAAACTTAAATTTAATTTAATATCAATTCTTTCATTATTTTGATTAACAAATTGCTTGAGAAAAAATATTTTGTCTTGGGATAGAATTTGTTCCCTAGGCTGATTTTTATCCCTTTCAATAATTATATCCTCATAGTTTAAATTAAAGCTGGATAATAAATCCAACAAATCATTCTTTCTATTTTCTCTCTCTAGCAACATTAGCGAATTCCATCTAAAAGTATCAAAAGAATCTTTTAAATTTGACAGGGTAAATCCTATAATGAATTTTCTAAGAGAGGCACAAACTCCATCTTTATCAAAAGCTGCTGCATGAGTCAAAAAAAGACTATGTTCATAAGGAACAGGTGGCACTTTTTCTTGGTTAGGTAATTTTTCTTTAGTAATAACCATAGCATTTCTTATAAAATATTCACCTGATTTTTTTTCCTTAGTACCATATAACCATTCAGATGAAATTACTTCATTACTAGCTTTCTCTGGATTGCCAAGTTCTGGATTTTTTTTAACTGTAAATCCATATCGATATTTTTTATTCTCAACTACCAATACAATCTGAAAATAAGACTCTGATAAGTGAGAATTTTCTTGAAAAAGAAAAGGGTCACAAAGAGCTTTTAGGTTTGACTCCGAGCTAGCTTCATTTTTTATCGCTTGAAAAAAATATTCAAGTGCTTTTATTATATTACTTTTCCCACTTCCATTTGCACCGTATATGCCAATCGTTTTTAGCAAATTTTGTCCATCTTCAATACATATATTGTCATTGTCAATCTGAAAATTTTCATCAGAACTTTTTAACCCTGTCGCAACAAAACTTATTGTTTGTAAATCCTTAATGGATCTAAAGTTTTTAACACTAAATTCAACAATCATTTTCTAAATTTGTTATTATTGAACAATATTACAACGCAAAATTTGCATTTTCGCTATTTTCTTTTCGAAATTTGTTTTTTTTATACAAATTTTAGTAAAAGGCCTAAACAAGGATGACAACCTAAGGATGACAAACTTTTGTTATAGTCATTCTTCTTACTAATATCTCCACCACCATCCAAGCCTCCGACCAGCGGCGAATACTCAACAACTGTTAAATCTCTAAAACCATCCAGTATTGGTATTTAAAAAGCCCCTCTAGTTTCCCGACAAATGAGAATAATACTGTCACCTCTTCCCAAGCCAGACAGGTTATGTTGGAATTAAAAATTGATATAATTTAGGCATCAACTCTATTTACCAAAAAGTTGAGTTACGCTATTTTACTTCTTCTTTTTATCACTACACTCCCCAACCCAATAACACAATACAAAATAATTAATACTACAAAAAACCATTTAGTATATGATGCCAAACTCATGATTACTAACTGAAACTCACTATATTTATTTGCTAGTACTTTTAACATAAATATGTTTTCAACTACATCTAGCAATGCTGCAATAATGCTTAGTTTGGCAAAATAATTGCCCAACTTGCCAATACGGGTTAAAGGTTGTTTTTGTTGTATCCATTTACATATAGTATAAAATAAAAATCCATAGAAAAATAGAAAAGCAAAATCCCAATACGTATTAATTTTTGCTATAGAAATTAAATCCCCTTTCCATGCATTTAAAACAGTAGCCGCTTTTGTGGTGGTGTTGGCAAATTCTAAATTGATAATTCCATTGGGTGTAGCATCAGTTTTTAGCTTGCTGCCTGTAACAGCCATAATATAAACCATCGCCAGCGTTCCTAAAATAGAAATAATAAATTTACTCTTTTGCATATTCAAATTAAATTAAAAAATATATTCATATAGCTATATTAGGATTTATTTAATAACAGGTATAGTTATTTTTGGATGAGATAAACAGTATGTAAAGTGCATGAGAACAGTATGAATAAAGCATCATAGAAGTATTATACAAGCTACCCTCAAGTATAATTCCTACATTCATCCTACGATATTCTTTCGATATAAGTTCAATATTACTTCGATAAAATTGTGTACTTATTTAAGTACCAAATAATTCAAACTCCTCCCCTACCCCACTTTAAAATTCAATACTTCACCCTACATTCCAAAATCTGCAGTAGGTCCATAACTCATGGGTACTTTTACATCCAGCAATCTGTAGTACATACCTAACTGTGCCCTATGGTGTGTAATATGGTTAAATACAAAATTGCGTAGCACTGCTATTTTAGGCATGGTAAAAAATATGTGTTCGCCTTTACGCATTGTCCAGCTTGTATGAAACATTTCATCGCCACAGTTTTTAAGTACTTCTATTGCCTTATTAGTTTTTTCCTCATGAATGGCTAAAATTTGTTCTGCATTTTCTGCAATGGTTGGCACATAGTTCATGCTGTTCCAATCCAGTTCATCTTGTAGTAAGGTAATACCTACCCAATCTACAAGTTCTACAATGTGGCCAGTAAGCCTTTTTAATTCCATATTTTTTTCATGAGGTTTGTAATCACCCTTATCTACAGGATAAAGCTCTAAAAATTTCTTAGTTGTTTTGCTTTCGTAATCCAGCATTTCAAGATATGAGTTATTGATAGACATAATTTTAAAATTTACACGAAAGTTACAAAATACTAGCCAACTGTTAAATCTCTCTAAACCCACTCATTTTTTACATTAAAAGTTTTACTTTTATGTACAAATGAATAAGGCTACTCTATACAAAGCTTTTTTAATTGTATTAACTACCATTTTTTGTAGCCAATTTTCTATTGCCCAAACTATTCAAACTCCTCCAACAAACGATACATTAGTTGTAGGTGCTGTAATCATAAATGGCGATACCTTAGAAGCCAAAACCCTAGATGATGTAGTGGTAAATGGCAAGCTTACCCCAGAACAATTAGCCGCCCTTGCTAAATGGACAAGGTTACGCAATGCAGTTTACGTTACCTACCCTTATGCTAAAAGAGCTGGTGCTTTAATGAACGATATGAATGCGGTATTAGTAAACATACCCAATAAAGAAAAACGTAGAGAGTACATTAAATCCAGAGAAAAAGAATTAAAAAAAGAATTTACCACACCCCTTACTAATCTTTCTGTTTATCAAGGTAAAGTGTTAATGAAATTAATTAATAGAGAAACCGGCAATAACTGCTACGAAATTATTAAAGAATTTAAAGGCGGTTTTATGGCAAGGTTTTACCAAACTGTAGCTTTCTTTTTTAACAGCAATCTTAAACAACCCTACGACCCTACTGGCGAAGATGCCGAAATGGAAAAAATTGTATTGGATGTAAGGAAGATGTATGGGTATCCTAATGGGTAGGCGGTTTGGGGGTTTCTGTTTACCGTTTTTGGTTAATAATTATTTTTAGTTATCACTCATTAACTAAGGCTCATAATACTTTCCCAGCAAAAATAAAATTACTTAGCCTAATATAAAGTTTGCAATACGGCATCGAATAAAAAGTGCTAGAAATTTTCAATAGATATCGTTAAGAAATCAACGCTGTTTGAGCCAGCATTAACGTTAATTTATTAAACACTGTCGGCGAGTTCGTTGATTTTAGATATCTATTGAAAATTTCAGCCTTTTTATTCGGAGCCTTGATTTTTTTTGTTACTTTTTTGTATCAAGACAAAAAAGTAAATACAGAGTAATTGATGCTCAAAAAAGCCTTATTTAAAAATTTATAGTGCTATAAATAAGTTAATTTTGCACAAATTTTAATACAATGAAATTAGATGTTTTAGCCATTGGTGTACACCCAGACGATGTGGAGCTAAGTTGTAGTGGTGTACTATTGGTAGAAAAAAACAATGGCAAAAAAACAGGTATAATAGACCTTACACAAGGCGAATTAGGCACAAGAGGTACAATAGAAACCCGATATACCGAAGCAGCTGCGGCGGCCCAAATTTTAGGGGTAGATGTTAGAGAAAACTTAAAAATGGCTGACGGCTTTTTTGAGAATAATGAGCTAAATCAACGTAAAATAATACAAGTTTTACGTACCTACCAACCCGAAGTTGTATTGTGCAATGCCCCTACAGATAGGCATCCAGACCATGGTCGATCTGCTAAATTAGTAGCCGATGCTGCCTTTTTAAGTGGCTTACAAAAAATTGAAACTGAACACAATGGGGAAAAACAATTGGCGTGGAGACCCAAATATGTTTTAAATTACATTCAAGATAGATTTTTAAAGCCTGATTTTGTGATAGATGTTACAGATGTGTTTGAGCAAAAGCTAGAATCTATTAAGGCATATACTACTCAATTTCATATCCCTGGTGAAGATGGACCACAAACCTATATTAGCACTCCCGATTTTTTGGATAGTGTAATTTACAAGCATAAATGGTTTGGCAAAATGATTGGGGTAAAATATGCAGAAGGTTTTATTAGTGAAAAAACAATTGGCTTCAAAAATTTTGACGCCTTAATTAAACAAAATACTTAGAAATTAATTTTTATGGCAACTCCAAAATTTGCAAATATTGCTGGCTCTACTTTTCATCAAGAATTGAAGAAAAGAGTAAACGAATATTTTGTGCAAGCAAAAAAATTACCTACAGGCAACTTTGGCTTATACTTTAAGGCTATTTTGTTTTGGACATTATACATAGCTTTATATGTACATGTAGTGTTTTTTACACCTCCAACTTGGTGGGCTATTTTAGAATGTGTACTTATGGGTGGTTTAACAGCAGCCATTGGTTTTAATGTAATGCATGATGGTGGTCATGGTAGTTTTAGCAAAAGTAAATTTTGGAATAAAGTAGCCGCTTTTTCGGTAAATGGATTGGGTGCTAGTGCTATTATGTGGAATAACAAGCACAACATCATCCATCATACCTATACAAATATTGATGGTGTAGATGACGATATTGAAATAAAACCATTGCTGCGTATGTGTAGCACACAAAAAAAATATTGGATACATAAATACCAACATATTTATGTTTGGTTTTTATACACTTTACTTTTAATCATTTGGGTATTTGCTACGGATTATACAAAATATTTTAAGAAAAAAGTAGGAAGCGTTCCTATTAAAAAAATGAGCAAGTTTGAGCATTTTGCTTTTTGGGCGGCTAAAGTAGGCTATTATGGAGGTATGATAGTATTGCCTATTTTTATGGTAGGTTTTTTACCTTGGCTAGTAGGGTTTTTAACAATTGCCATGTTTGCTGGTTTTGTATTAAGCGTTGTGTTTCAATTAGCTCATACGGTAGAAGAAACTTCTTTTCCTGTACCCGATGGAGATGCTAATAAAATTGAAAACGAGTGGGCCATTCATCAACTACAAACCACTGCCAATTTTGCTACAAAAAACAAATTAATCGGTTGGTTAGTCGGCGGCTTAAATTTTCAAATTGAGCATCATTTATTTCCAAGAATATCGCATATACATTACCCTGCTATTAGCAAAATTATTAAGCAAACTTGTGAAGAGTTTGGCATTAAATATATTGAATACAGAAAAATGCGTCATGCTTTAGTATCGCATACAATGCACCTAAAAAAGATGGGTAGAATATAATGCTGCATTAAAACTTATTTACAACCTTTATGTTAGATAATAATAACATGAAGGTTTTTTTTATTTAAATTATTAAACAATGAAATCAAAAAACTGGCATCAAAAGCACCTTGAAAGTTATACTACAGGTGATAAAATCGCTGATAAAGTTGCAGCTGGTATGGGTAGTTGGAAGTTTATTATATGGCAAAGCATTTTTGTTGTAATATGGATGATAACCAATATAATTGGCTTTATACGTCATTGGGATGCCTATCCATTTATATTATTAAATCTAATTTTTTCAACACAAGCTGCTTATGCTGCTCCTATAATAATGATGAGCCAAAATAGGCAAAATGCTAGAGATAGAATAAAAGCAGAGGAAGATTACCTAGTCAATCAACAAGCCAAGGAAGAAATAGAAGCTTTACAAAAACATTTAAATAAATTAGAAGTAGATAAATTAGATAAAATAATAGCCCTATTAGTAGATTTAAAAAAGTAGGCTTATATTTTTGTAAATTTGTACCTTAATCGGCAAAAAATGAGCGAAGAAAAAAGTTTAAATTTTTTAGAAGAAATTATTGAAGAGGATTTAAAGGCTGGCAAATACCAATCTATTGTAACTCGTTTTCCACCAGAACCCAATGGTTATTTAC
>JAGNRZ010000155.1 GCA_017988335.1 Ferruginibacter sp. | reverse complement strand
GTGCAAGCCACTGCTAAGCGATAAGTACGTAATTCTCCACCACGGCATGCAGCTGTGGTAGTGTTATTTGTAGGTACTGATTTTGCTGTAGGCTCAATATCGGATACATTACAAACCCATAGCTGTGCTTTTGGGCTCAAATCTTTTTTGTAATAGCTGATATAATTATTTACATCACCCACTGCATAAGAGTCAATATAATAAGTACCATTTATAGTTAATACTTGTGCATTAAAACCTCTTGGACCATAAGTAATCCAAACAGTTGAGTAAGGGTCTGTAATGCCCTGCCCAGCAAATGTTTTAATAGTAGGAAACTTTGCCGCTAACTCAGGCGATTGAATATTAGTTTCCCAAACATTAAATGTAGCAATGCTACCGTTTGGCATTGGTATTTCTAATACAGGAGTTTGTCTAAAACTACTTCCAATATTAGTTTCGTTGGGTAAGCTCCATAAGAAGCTTTTTATAGCTTCGTTATTTAATTCAATTGTTTTGAATTTTGAAGGAATAATAGACCTGTGTTTACCATTTAATTGTATAGCAGTTTCAGTTTTTGATTGAAAAAAACTGTTTTGCGACATACCAGAAAATGTACAAGCCATGGCTAATAAAAAAGCCACACTTAGTTGGTAAATTTTGTTCATAAATGTAAATTGAAAATTTTGACTGTAAATATATCGATTTTGCGATATTATAACTACAAAAAAGCCCAAAATAGTTAATATTTCGGGCTTTTTGTATAAAGTGCTTTTTTACTAATTATTTACTAAGTGCTTACGTTGTAAAGTGTATAAAATGATAAACAAAACAGGAAAAATTAAAAACCAAACCATAAAGGTTTTTAAAAATATACCCCCTACAAAAATAAACATAGCTATCCAAGGTAAAATTTCGCCAATAAGCCATAAATAATAGCCTTGTTTTTTTAGTTTACGCATTTCTAATGCACCATAAATGCATAAACCCACTGAAATAAGCCCTACAATTAATAATGGAATTCTACTTTCATAAGCTTTAGTTGCAAATTCTATCATTTCAGGGCCAGCCATTTTTCTTACCCAAGCTGGGGCTTGTGCCATTTGCTCTTGTGCTTTTTCTAGCTCTTCAATACCTTTTCTGCCAGCAAAAAAACTGCTTATGTTTTGATAAATTTCGTAGGCACACATAATTAATGTGAGTATGGTCAATACATTTATTCCTATAGGTAATTTCTTTTTTTCGCCTTCAGCAAAATTTAGTTGATCTGTCATGCAATTAGTTTTAGAAGATAAATGTACAACGCTTGCTATCTAAAAAGAAATATTTTTTATGGATGGAGTTACTTGCGTTTTAACATTAAGTAATCTAAAAAGTAAACAACTTTTAATGTTACTTCATTGCTGTGTGGGCTGTTAAGTACGTTGCTAAAATTTTTTGTGTAAGTTCGGTTATTGTAGGCATCAATATTAGCAGTACCGCCTAAAGCGTTTTTCCAGCCAAGGGTAATGCGGCTGCCTAGTAAAAAATCCCAGGTGTAAAACATATCAATATTAAAAGTGTTAAAATTGATATCCTTATTAGGTATAAATGTTGTTTCTGTCCAATAACCATCTGTTTTTAAATCGTAAAAATTGGTATTAGCTAATTGGTTCCAAAAATGACGCAATCTAACGGTTAAGTTCATACGCTTTGTAAAGCTATATTGCCCACTTATTATACCAATATTCTTTTTAGAATTTCTACGAGCTATTATAGGCTTGCCAGTGGAAGCATCGTTCATAAATGCCCAACCCCAACTACCTCTATCTTGCTCAACATCCATACTAGTTGTTAACTGAAATTTATTGCTAAAGCGGTAACGTACACCTAGGCTACCTTGCCAGTAAGGGTCTTTAGGTAACGGTGACTCTGCACCACCAATTGAATAGTTTACAAATAATTTTTTTCGGCTATCGGTACTACCTTTTAAACCTAAATAATAAAAAGGCGATCTTTTTAAATAATTACCATTGTAACTGCTGTTGTTAATAAAATAATCATTTGACCATGCTGGTGCAGTAACAAAGGTTAGGCGTAAATCCCAAAAGTTTTTAAACAAGAAAAAGGCACTGGCTTCAACCTCTAATTTAGTCCATTTAAAAGGCTTGTATAAATGAGAGTTTGCTATATTAATTTGATAATTGTGTTGCAAATAATTTTTTGTAGGCTTTACAAAATAATATCCTATTGAACCAAAATATTCAAAGGCATTTGGGTTTTGAATGTACCCTAAATCGTTAGGATCGTATTTTTCACTTTCAATATTTAGTCCAGTATTAAATCTTACATTACCACTAATTTTTGCAGCTTCTAATTCAGTTTTATAACCATCATATTTGGCTAGGCTGCCCCATATATTGCTATATTTTGTTGAGAGTGTTAATGAATATTCATTCTTTTTATCAAACAAACCAAAATCTACACCTGTAACATTTGCATTTCTGCTATTACCTTTACGCATTACATTAGTATTTGTAAAGCTTAGGTACGACCGGTTTTTAAATGCTTTATCAAAAACAATAATGTTGTAGTTTGTTAATGGCTCAGTTAAAATACTGCTATCTTTTTGGGTGGATAAGTTTGTAATTTTTGCATACATAGGTGCTGTAATGGCATTAAAAAAACCTATGCCTAAATTGTTTTTGTTACGACCACTAATTTTAGTGGCATTATACAGCCTTGTAATACCTGGGTTTTCGTTTACTCTATAATTTGGATTGTTATCGTAGTTGTAAGATACATCGTTTGCACCGCTAGGCTTATCGCCAATACGGCGGCTATAAAATAATCCAGCTTTGTTAAATAGTTCTGTTCCTTCTGTAAAAAATTGTCGGTACTCATCAAACTTTACCTTAAAAGGTTGAAGATTTAAAAACACATTATCGCTTTGTACTTGGGCAAAATCTGGTATCAAAGTCATATCTAAAGTAAAGCTTTCGTTAATGCCATACTTAATATCCATACCACCACTTTTTAAGTACTCAGTCTTACTACCAGCCATTGTAGGAGAAACTCTTATACCACCTGATAGATAAGGCGAAAACGATAAACGTAATGGAGGTTTTATATCTTTTAAATTGTTCCAATTGCCCCATTGGTTTACATCTCCTGCAACATTAGGATTAATAGGGCTCCAAATACTAAGTTCGTTTTGTGAACGTACTAATCTTGCAAAATTTAGTCCCCAATTTTGTATTTTATTTTTTGAAAAACGGATGGCACTAAATGGAATTTTTATTTCGGCTACCCAGCCGTCTGCTTTAATGTTTACTTTACTTTCCCATACGGCATCCCAATTTGAGTCATAACCGCCTTCGCCTACACCACCGTTTGATAATCTAGCATCGGCCTGTACTCCAGCAGCAGTAACTCTAAATACAAAAGCATTCTGCCTATCTTGATAAGTATCAAAACCTAAGGTAAAAATATCTACATCCTGTCTATCAATTTTATCTCTTTCGGTAAGCTGTTGTTTAATGTCCTTAGGATTGCAATATAAGTAAGCACCTATGTAAACTGCATAGTTATCGTAAACAATTTTTACCTCTGTTTTATTGATAGAAATATTGCCATATACTGGCTGTGCAGTTACAAAATCTGTAGCAGGGGTAATGTTTGCCCAACCTTCATCGGTTAAGTTGCCATCAATTTTTATTGAGCTGGTAATTTTAACTGCCTCAAGATTTTTTAATTGGCAAAGGGTACTTTTAGCCAATAAAAAAAACAATACAGTAAATAGTATATATATCTTTCTCAACCTCATTATTAGGGAAACAAAAATACGGATTTTGTATGCAGGTAAACTACGTTTTTTAAACTAAGTAGTTTTACTATTTTTTCTACGTAAAAATTCTTTATTAATCAATGTTAATTCTCTACCAGTTTGCCCAGCTACCGAACTATTTTCTTGTGCCCTTCGCATTAAGTAAGGTATTACATCTTTAATGGGACCAAAAGGTAAATATTTACTTACACTACAACCAGCTTTGGCTAAGTTAAAAGTAATATTATCACTCATGCCATATAGCTGTGAAAAATGAATGTGTTTATGTTGTAACGATAAATTTTTTTTATTAAGTAGTTGTGTTGCTAATAAGTTACTATACTCATTATGCGATGCAATGATGGTAGCAATTTTATCTAAATGTTCAATACAAAATTCTACAGCTTGGTTGTAATCGTTATCGCTACTTTCTTTATTGGGTTGAATAGGTGAAGGGTAATTCATTTCGGTAGCCCTTTTTCTTTCTTTTTCCATATAAGCGCCCCTTACTAATTTAGCACCTAATATAAAATTTCTTTCTACAGCAGCGGCATAGCAATCTTTTAAAAACACCAATCTATCGTGGCGATAAAGTTGGATAGTATTATAAACAACTGTTTTCTGTGGATTAAATGTATCCATCATTAAAATGGTAAGTGCATCTACAGGGTCTTGTATCCAAGTTTCTTCTGCATCTACCAATACACCTATATTTTTTTGTGCAGCGGTTTCACAAATTCTAAGTAATCGGGTTCGTACATTATGCCATTCTATTTTTTCTTGTACCGATAATTTATTTGTTGATGCTAAATATCGTTTCATTAATGTACCTTCTTCATTATGCATGTCAGCATCAATTTTTTCAAGAAGCCCAAATCTTGCAAAGCCAGTAACTTTTATGCTCATAAAAGGTACATTGGGCTGAGTAGCGGCGTAGTTAATTACTTTAATAAATTCGTTGGCAGCATGTTCAAAACCTTCTTCTCCTTCTTCTCCACCTTCTACACCATAATCTAAAATAACTTGAACATTATGTTTGTTAAGTTCGTTGGCTACAGTAGCAGTTTCTTCCAAAGTTTCGCCCCCAACAAATTGTTTAAAAATTGTATTTCTAATAATAGTTTTTGTAAAAGGGAAGTGCCATTTAATAGCAAAAGGGGTAAGTTTTGTTCCCCATTTTACTAGCCAAGGTTTACCCATTGATGAAAAAAGAAAATGAGCTTTTTTAAGCGCCTTATCTGTTTTGTGGGCAAAAGCTGTGGCCGTATTATCAAATGAAATAGATGTGTTATTATGCATAAAGTATTAGCAATTCGTAATGTAAGTTGCACAAAGGAAAATAAAAAACCAAAAATAATAAATGACACATCAATTTAATTACTTTGCTGCACAACATTAAGTTATCTTTGTAAAAAAGTATTAAAATGGAATTAGAGGCAAAAAAAGTATCAGACAGTTTTACCATAATGAATGAAATTGTATTGCCCAACGATACAAATGTGTTTGGTAATTTAATGGGAGGCAGGTTAATGTATTGGATGGATATTGCAGCAGGTATTGCAGCAGGTAGGCATTGTAATGCACCTAGCATGACTGCATCGGTAGATAATTTGTCTTTTAAAAACCCTATAAAAATAGGCAATGTAGTACATATTGAAGCTAAGGTTACTAGAGCTTTTAACACCAGTATGGAAATACATTTAAAGGTTTGGGGAGAAGATAGTTTGCACCAATACAAATATGAAAGTAACGAAGCCTATTTTACTTTTGTAGCACTTGACCCTAACCGTAAGCCTAGGCCTGTACCTCCTGTAATTGCCGAAACCGATGAGGAGAAAAAATTGTACGAAGGAGCTTTGCGTAGAAGACAAATTAGATTGATATTAGGCGGAAAAATGAAACCACAAGACGCCGCAGAATTAAAGGCATTATTTATTACAGAGTAATGTTTATGTTTTTATTAAATGATGCTTGCCTTTTAGCATAAACTTTTTACTTTGTTCTATTGCATCCATTACTTGTTCTAAAATTACTTCAGAAGGTTGTGTATAATCTATTATTAGTGGGGCTTTAAATGTTACAGAAAGTAAGCATCCTCTTTTTTTAAACTTCAACCCCTTTTTGTTGAAAGCTCTCCAAAAGCCGCTTATTACAACGGGTATTACTATAGGTTTGTTGTTTTTTATTATGTAAGAAGTACCTTTTCTGGCGGGTGCAAAAGGTTTGGTAGTGCCTTGCGGAAACGTAATTACCCAATTTTTTTCTAAGGCTCTGTTTATGTTTCTAGTATCAGATGGGTCTAGGCCTCTACGTACCTCTTTACCTTCCTCTCTCCATGTCCTTTTTACAGTAATGGCTCCTGCCAATATAAATAGTTTACTA
>JAGNRZ010000027.1 GCA_017988335.1 Ferruginibacter sp. | reverse complement strand
ACAATTAACAACTTCAAGACAAGACCTTTGTGAATAGCTTAGAAAACTTTTTTGCTCCGCATTTGATTGGCCAGTTGAACGTTCCGAAATATTCAATGATATAGAATCAGCAGCTCTTTTTATTTGACTTGTTAAAGAAAACATTTCTTCTTTTGGAAAATCCCTTGTTAGCCAATGTATTTCATCCGCCAAATCAATTGCCAATTTCCAAACCTCTAATTTTTCGAACTTAAAAGCCATTCACTTTACGCTGCTATTTATATTTTACATTTACACAAATGTGGTCTGTAGTCTATGGTCATTCTACCTCTTCATTAATGCTTCAATTTCCTCAACTGTAATTGGAATATTTTTCATTAAATCTTTATTCCCATTTTTAGTTATCCAAAAATTATTTTCAATTCTTACACCCATTTTTTCTTCCTCAATATAAATACCCGGTTCAATTGTAAATACCATGCCTGCTTTTACAGGCTCTGTTCTTGTACCAAGGTCATGCACATCTATTCCTAAATGGTGGCTAATACCATGATACAAGTATTTACGGTATGCTCTGTTCTCTGGGTCTTCATTTTTAATATCACTTTTTTTAAGCAACCCTATTTTTTGGAAAATTACTGTTGCCTCATCGCCAATTTTTTCTGTATAATCTACTATACTTATCCCGGGTTTTAAAATACTAGCGGCATAATTGTGCAAATGCAAACAAGCATTATAAACTGTTTTTTGTCGGCGGGTAAACTTTCCGTTTACAGGAATAGTTCTTGTTAAATCGGCACAGTAGCCATGGTATTCAGCACCAAAATCCATAAGTATTAGGTCGCCGTCTTTACATTCTCTATTGTTTTCAATATAATGCAATACTCTTGCATTATCTCCACTAGCAATTATACTTCCATACGCAGGACCTGTACTACCTTGCTTCATAAATTGATGATAAATTTCCGCCTCAATTTCGTACTCAGTTACACCCGGTTTTACAAATTGCAATAGATGCCTAAATGTATTATCGGTAATATCCATTGCCTTTTGCATTACGGCAACTTCAGCAGCCGATTTTATGGCTCTTAAATCTTTTAATATTCTTGCACTACGTTTATAATTATGCAATGGATAGCGTTGCTTCATCATTTCTACATACCTATAATCTCTTACGGGCACAAGGTTTGCTTTTCTATCATTTTCGTTTGTATTTAAGTAGATGGTATCGCTTAAATGTATCCATGGTTGTAACAAAGCATCTAAACTATCTAACCATACAATGCGTTGTATGCCACTAATTGCAGTGGCTTCATGAGTTCTTAACCTATGCCCATCCCATTTTTCTTTTAATTCATTTGGTCTTACCAAAACTAAAACTTCTCTATATTTTTCATCAACATTATCTGGATATAAAATTAACATACTGTCTTCTTGATCAATACCAGTAAGCCAATATAAATCGCTGTTTTGTTTAAACTTGTGTACGGCATCGCCATTCATAGGCAACTCATCATTACTATTAAAAATAGCAATTGAATTTTTGTCCATTTTACTGATGAATTTTTTACGATTTTCAGTAAATATTTCGGGAGTTTGTGGTAAATATTTCATACAAAAAAATTATAGTGCAATATACGAAAATACCGTTACAGCAATGCCAACCGTTCTAAAGGTTGGCATTGCGATTGATGACTTCAAAATTATTTTGTTAGGCTATTCCTACACCTTGTTTTCTTACATACTTGGTTAAAATTACAATTAGCTGGCCTTCTACCCTACCTTCAATTTGTTCTTTATTATCATTAACTAATTTTATATTTTTAACTACTGTTCCCATTTTGGCATTTAGGGTGCTACCCTTTACATCTAATGATTTTATTAATACCACTGAGTCGCCGTCTAATAATTGATGGCCGTTACTATCTAAGTGCAACTCTGCTTCGCCATCATTTTCATGATCGCCAGTTTTTTTAGCCCAAGCTAAATTGTCGTCATCTAAATACATCATATCTAAATTATCTTGTGCCCAACTTTCTTTACGTAATCTATTCAATAAACGCCAAGTTACCACTTGCACTACTGGAAACTCACTCCACATAGATGTAGTTAAGCAAGCCCAATGTTTACTATCCAAGGCTTCCTTTTTTTCAATTTGTGCTGTACATTTTGGGCATAATAAAATACATTTATCATCTGTAGCATATTCAACAGGTGGCACTTCATATATCTTCAATCCTTCTGTTGCACTACATAATTCACAAGCATTATTACTTCTACCTTTTAAAACATCTTCTACTTTCATTTTTTAAAATTTGCTGCAAAGAAACAAATTACTAATGGCAATTCTTTATTTTCTTTACTTATAAATTACAAGCATCTTTTAAGTATTGTGTTTATTTTACACCTTACGTAATAAAAAAATTCATGGTATTCAATAATTATAAGGCTTTGTTTAAATACATCCAATTTTACCCTTATCTCTTGAAAATAAAGCAATGAATTAGGGTTTATATTTTGCTTTGTGCAAAAATGGACCTCATTATTCGTTTTTTAAAAAAAAAGCAAGGTGTAACTTTGCCGAAATTTTAAAACGATTCTTGCTATGTCAGTTCCATCAATGATTTCAATGCCAAAACAAGCTTTAGTTAACCTAGGTTTAACTATGGCCGAAAATGTACATTACCAATTAAACCCTAGTGAATTAACTCAACAAACGCTTGATAGAGGCGAAGGCGAATTAAACGACACAGGTGCCTTAGTAATTAAAACCGGAAAGTTTACTGGTAGAAGCCCAAAAGATAAATTTACTGTAAAGGATGCTATTACAGAAAACACAGTTCATTGGAATGATTTTAACATTCCTATTGATGAAAAATATTTTTTTCAATTAAAGGAAAAAATGTTGGCATATTTAGGAGATAAAGAAATTTGGGTTAGAGATTGTTACGCTTGTGCCGATGAAAATTACAAACTACGTTTACGTGTTGTTAATGAAAACCCTTGGAGCAATTTATTTGCATACAATATGTTTATTCGCCCAGAAGAAAAAGATTTAGAAACTTTTACTCCACATTGGCATATTATACAAGCTCCAGGCTTTAAAGCCAACCCTGAAGTTGATGGAACAAGGGCAGAAAATTTTGCTATACTAAGTTTTACCCACAAAACTATTTTAATAGGCGGTACTGGCTACACTGGCGAAATAAAGAAAGGAATTTTTACCATGCTTAATTATGTATTACCCACCAAGGCCGATGTGTTAAGTATGCACTGTAGTGCAAACATGGGTGATGCTGGTGATACAGCAGTGTTTTTTGGACTGAGTGGTACTGGTAAAACTACTTTAAGTGCCGATCCTAACCGCAAGCTAATTGGTGATGATGAGCATGGATGGACGAACGAAAGCGTATTTAATTTTGAAGGTGGATGCTATGCAAAAACTATTGATTTAAGTGCTGAAAAAGAGCCTGAAATTTATAATGCCATACGCCCTGGTGCATTGGTTGAAAACGTAACTTTTTTTGAAGGTACTAACAAAATAGATTTTAGTAGTAAACAAATAACAGAAAATACAAGGGTTAGCTATCCATTGCACTTTATAAGCAATGCATTAGAACCTTCAATTGGTAAAACGCCAAAAAATATTTTCTTTTTAACCTGCGATGCTTATGGTGTACTACCACCAATTAGCAAATTAACTGCAGGGCAAGCTATGTACCAATTTATTAGTGGCTATACTGCTAAGGTTGCTGGTACCGAGGCTGGTGTTACTGAACCTAAAAGTACATTTAGTGCTTGTTTTGGAGCACCTTTTTTACCATTACACCCTGCACAATATGCCGAAATGCTTGGTAAAAAATTAAAGGAACATAACGTAAACGTATGGTTGATAAATACGGGCTGGACTGGTGGTCCTTATGGTGTAGGAAGCCGTATGAAATTAGCTTATACTAGAGCTACAATTACTGCTGCATTAAAGGGTGATTTAGATAATGTTGATTATGATGCTACACCTTGGTTTAAATTAGCTATACCAAAAACTTGCCCTGGTGTACCTAGTGAAATTTTAAATGCTCGTAATACTTGGGCTACACCAGAAGATTTTGATGCACAAGCACAAAATTTAGCAAAACAATTTGTAAATAATT
Organism: Ferruginibacter sp.; assembly: GCA_017988335.1. Lineage (GTDB taxonomy): Bacteria > Bacteroidota > Bacteroidia > Chitinophagales > Chitinophagaceae > Ferruginibacter. The sequence goes on along the minus strand of JAGNRZ010000027.1, from coordinate 19,675 downwards.
TTGAAAAATATGCAAGTGGTGCTAGTGAAGAAATATTAGCCGCCGCCCCAAAAGTTCAATAGTGCTAAAACTATTGCTTGCCAAGTAAATCCCTCTTTATGGAGGGATTTTTTATTTAGATAACAATTTTAAATTTGTTTCTAATACAGGTATTTGCAATTGTGTTAAGTTATTAACCTGCCAGCCTAATTTTGAAGCAGTATGTTGCACTAAGGAAAGAGCTTCGCCAGCTTGCTCTAAAGCCATTTTGGGTAAATGGCCGTTTTCAATTTTTTGTTTTATTACTTGCTTAGCTTCTTTTTGTATTTGAGTTAAATCGTTTGGCGAAAATTTATTAAATGTACCATTGCTAACATCATAATACTGACAATCGGTATCTAACGAAATTATTTCAGGCTCTGGAAATTGTTTAATAGATAGACTTCTATTATTTTCATTAGCTTCTAACAACATTTTACTTAAATCAAAACCCAATAAAGCTCTTGCCTTAATAATTACTAACGCTTTTTTTTCGCTGGTAAATAAATCAAAAAAGTAACTTTCTTTATTACTATGCTGAAATATTTCACTAAATTCTCCCTCTACTGTGGCTAGTTTACAAATACGCTTAGTACTTTCTAATAATACTTGAGCTTCTTGCTTTACTACAGTACTTTTCTTCTTTTTTAAAAAGAAAAATACTATTGCTCCGCCAAGCCCTAAGCCTAATATTAGTATTATTAAATTATCCATACCGTTAATTAAATTTCATTTCAGGAATATCTCCTTCTACAATTAGCTTGCCAGCGGTTTTACTTTTAATTTCCTCTACACTTACTCCGGGTGCAGTTTCTATTAGTTTAAATCCATTAGGCGTTACTTCAAGCAATGCTAATTCTGTTACAATTTTTTTTATACAATTTTTTCCAGTAAGTGGTAGTGTGCACTGAGGTAATAATTTACTTTCGCCTTTTGGGTTGGTATGCATCATGGCTACAATAATATTTTTTGCACTGGCCACTAAGTCCATTGCACCACCCATACCTTTTACCATTTTGCCAGGTATTTTCCAGTTAGCTATATCGCCATTTTCACTTACTTCCATTGCTCCTAAAACAGTTAGGTCAACTTTGCCTGCTCTTATCATTCCAAAGCTCATTGCACTATCAAAAATTGCTGAACCTGGTAATGTAGTAATCGTTTGTTTACCTGCATTTATTAAGTCAGCATCTTCTTTACCGGCTAATGGAAATGGACCCATGCCTAATAAACCGTTTTCGCTTTGCAACACTACATTAACACCTGTTGGGATGTAATTGGCTACAAGTGTGGGTATTCCAATGCCTAGGTTTACATAATATCCATCTTGCAACTCTTGTGCTATACGTTGTGCTATTTGTTCTTTTGTAAGTGCCATAAAATAATATGCTAATTTAAAAATCGTTAATATGCTAATTACTTCCTTACTGTTCTTTGTTCTATTCTTTTTTCATAATTCTTTCCTTCAAAAATACGATGCACATAAATACCAGGTGTATGAATAAAGTTAGGGTCTAGCTCTCCTGCTGGTATAAGTTCTTCTACTTCGGCAATTGTTATTTTGCCAGCCATAGCCATTAAGGGATTAAAATTCCGAGCCGTGTCTTTATAAATTAAATTACCATCAGTATCGCCTTTCCAAGCTTTTACAATAGCATAGTCTGCATCAAAGGCATATTCCATTAAATATTCTTTGCCATTAAATTCTCTTGTTTCTTTTCCTATGGCAACTTCGGTACCTACACCTGCAGGTGTATAAATGGCAGGCATGCCGTAGCCAGCAGCCATACACCTTGTAGCTAATGTACCTTGAGGTATTAATTCTACCTCTAATTCACCACTTAGTAATTGCCGTTCAAATTCTGCATTTTCTCCTACATAAGAAGATATCATTTTTTTTACTTGTTTTTGTTGCAGCATAAGTCCAATTCCAAAATCATCTACCCCTGCATTGTTGCTAATGCAGGTTAAACCTTTTACTCCTTTTTTTACCAAAGCCGCAATACAATTTTCGGGTATGCCACATAAGCCAAAACCGCCTAACATTAGTACGGTGTTATCATTTATGTCTTTTATTGCTTCGTCAGCATTTTGTACTACTTTGTTCATAATTATTTATTGTTCTACTATTTTTTTTGTAGGGTCGCTAGTTGGGCTATTTCTAATAAGCCTTTCGTTATTGGCTTTATTAATAATGCTATCCATAAAAGGCTGCATTTTTTTTACATCGGATATATAATATTCATAGCTATTATAAAATTCTTCCTTTGTTATTTTGTGTAATGCAAATACTTGCATCTGCATTTTTGTATTTTCCAGTATTGCATTTTTTTGTGAATCTTTTGCTATAAAGTTTTTTGTATAAGCATCCACTTTCATAATATCTGTAAAAACAGCTTGCATTTTTTTTTCGGATAACAAACCCTTGGGTTTATCATTTTTACAACTAAAAAGTATTGCTACACAAAAAAATGAGCATAATAGAAATTTCATCATTTCAATTCATCTTTATACTTATTAGCATTGGTAATATCTAATTTTTGCAATAATTCTGATGCTCTTGCTTTATCTGGCGGAGCTGCCTTTGAAAATATTTTAATTAATTCTGTTGACTTGCCTTGGAAAAAAAATTGGCTAATCATTTTATTGGGATTATCTGTTACAAATGTATTTAGTAGGTTCAATACATTTAACATTTCGGCTCTTGCAGCATTTTCATCTTCATACAATTTATCCATGCCTAACCTATAATAATTATAATACACATCATGCATTATTGAGTATCTGCTATTTAACATATTTTCTGTTAACCAATAGCGATTACGCAGTCCATCAAACAAACGCCATCCTGCTATTCCCCTACCATCGGGTGCATTGTTTACAATATTTTGTGCTTTTTGAAAATACACATCTCCTCCCCTTGGCGAAAAAGAATCATAATCAAAACCTAAAATCATATAAGCATAGTAAGCAAATGTGGCAGTAAGGTTTGATACTAAAGCATCTGAGCCAGAAACTCTATTATCATTAAACTCCATTATTTGAAACTCCAAGTATTTAAAGGTTACATTTTCATCTTGAAAATTAATTATTGGAGAATTGTAGGATGAATTAAAAATAGGCCTAGCTGCTTGCACAATCAATTGGGCTGAATATACATTTTGCTCAGATGTGGCATCTAAGGTTAAAATAAAACTACATTCAATTTTTTCTTGAGGTTGAAAATTATCTGTACCCCATTTTCTATTATTTAAAAAATTGTTTAACGAATTTTGTAAGGTTTGAAAAACATTTTTATTAATATTATTGCCAATACGAGTGGCATTAACTGTAACTCTTGCTTTTAATTCTTGAGCTTGTAGAGTAAAGCTCATAAAGCAAATAATAAATAGTATAAATAGTTTACGCATTTGCATACTTAATAATTGTGTTTACAATATCTTTTGCTACTTCTGTTTTTGATTTTGTAGCAAAGGCATACTCATTTCCTTTATTATCAAAAATAGTTATTTTATTAGTGTCAACTCCAAAGCCTGCTCCCTTATCATTTAACGAATTTAATACAATTAAGTTAGCATTCTTAGAAGATAGTTTACCCAAAGCATACTCTTTTTCATTATTAGTTTCTAAAGCAAACCCTACCAATATTTGGTTTTTAGTTTTTACTTCGCCCAAGTTTTTTAAAATATCTTTTGTTTTGGTAAGTTCAATTGTAAAAATATCTTCCTTCTTTTTTATTTTTTCTGTAGCTTTTGTTACTGGAGTGTAATCAGCCACCGCAGCACTCATTACTGCAATATCGCAATGCTTAAAAATTTCAGTACAAGCCGTGTGCATTTCTAATGCTGATTTAACTTTTACCACCTGTATTTCATTGGGTATGGCTACATTACTTGGTCCTATAACCAAATGTACTACAGCTCCTCTTTTTTGCATTTCTGTTGCTATGGCCACTCCCATTTTCCCTGATGAATGATTGCCAATAAAACGAACTGGGTCTATAGCTTCGTAAGTAGGGCCGGCAGTTATTAAAACAGTTTTACCCGTTAACTCATTTTTTTGAAAAAAAAAATCTTCTACATATTTTACAATGGTTTCTGGCTCTGCCATTCTACCTTCCCCTACTAAACCACTTGCTAATTCGCCATTTTCTACAGGTATTATTTGATTATTATACGAAGCTATTTTTTGCAAATTATTTTTTGTAGATGCATGATGCCACATATCTTCATCCATAGCTGGTGCTACAATTACAGGGCATGTAGCTGATAAGTAAACTGCTAACAACAAATTATCGCAATGCCCATTAGCCATTTTTGCCAACGTATTACAACTTAATGGTGCTATAAGCATTACATCTGCCCATCTACCCAAATCCACATGGTTAGCCCAAGCATCGTTAGTAGCAATATCCGATAATACTTCATTTTTTGAAAGAGTAGATAAAGAAAGTGGGGTTACAAAATCTTTAGCAGCATTAGTCATTATTACTTTTACTTCAGCACCTTGTTTTACTAACAGCCTTACCAGCAACGTAATTTTATATGCAGCAATGCTGCCTGTTACCCCTATTAATATTTTTTTATTTTGAAGTTGCATATACAAAAAATCCCGACTATAAGTCGGGATAAAATTATAACTTTTAAGCTAATAAGCTGCTAAATAATTGGTAAAGATTAGCTAAACAAATCTTCGTCGTTTTTACGGAAGTAAACTTTATCATCCATAAACTCGGCGGTAGCTAATAAAGCAGGGTTTGGCATACGTTCGTAAGCCTTAGAAATTTCAATTTGCTCTTTATTTTCATGAATTTCTTCTAAACTATCGGTATGGCTAGCAAATTCTTCTAATTTGTTGTGCAACTCTTCTTTAAGCGTAATATTAATTTGATTAGCTCTTTTTGCTATAATAGCAATTGATTCATATACATTACCAGTTTTAGCTTTTAAATCTGATAATTTTTTTGGCTCAACTACATTACTAGTATTAGCGCTTAGCTGACGACGTAATTTGCTCATTTTGTATTTCTTTAATGTGATTTAAACTTAAGTTACTATAATTTTCAGCATCCTTTAGCAATTTGCTTTCTGGAAATCTGTCTAAAAAATCTTGATATTCGGTTACCACTTTTTCGTATCGTTCTATTTGCTTTTCTACAATACTCATTTTAGCAAATTTGTAATAGGCTTTAACTGTTTTAAGCTTATATTCATCGCCTTTTGTACTCTCAGGATAATTATTAAGCAATTGGCTATACGCAATTGCTGCAGCCCTATACTGGGTTAAATTATAATACAATTCTGCCGCCTTGTATTCCTTTAATTCAAGCTTAGCTCTACAAGCATCAATAATTGCATTTGCTTCTTTTATTTTCTCTGAGCTGGGATGCCTATTAATAAAAGATTGCATCATACCAATTGCTTTTGTAGTACTCACTTGCTCCAACTCTACCTTAGGCGATTGTTTATAAAAGCAATAAGCTTGCATATAATCTACATCCTCTGTTCTAGTACTATTATGGAACACCTCTAAAAAACCTTTAAATAAATTCTCTGCATCACTATACAGCTTCATGTAATAAAAACAGTAAGCATACTTATAATACAGTTCTTCAAATTTTTGTGAACCTTTATAATAGGTAAACAATTCTTCGTAAAGTACCTGTGCATTTTTGTACTTTTTTTGTTCGTAGTACAAATCGGCCATTTTTAACTTATACTCGTAATCTTTGCTTTTAACCACCTTGTTAAACTTACTGTTACAAGATGTTATTAAAAAGCTACTTACTAAAACGGCTACAATTATTTTTAAAATACGCATAAAGAGGTGCAAAATTAATGGAAATTACCCAAAAATCAATGTTATTTGGTTATTTGCCAAAATATAAGCGTTAATGATTTGATAAATAGGGTGTTGCTTTTTATAGTTTGGAGTTTGGGGTTTGCTGTTTGTGGTTTATCGGCTTTAAACCTTAAAAAAAATTACTATGCCAAGATTTCTCTCATTAATTACAATGAATAGTACTAAAAAAAGCCTCCCAAAACTGGGAGGCCTTATTATTAAGCAAAAAGTAAATCTTTTATACTCGTTATTAGTTACACTTAACGTCAATAGTGTTTTTATCACCACCATCAACTAAGCATTCTGTAGTAATTCTATCTGCACTTATACCACCAACTTCTACTAAGTAATTCTTAATTTTTTCTAATCTTTCTGTACAGTTAGCTTGAGAAGCTTTATTAGTTTCTGGATATCCATTGATTACAATTTTACAATCAGGGTGTTGCTTCATTTTAGCAGCCACCGTAGCTAACATAGCTTTGTTATCTGCACTTAATGAAGTAGCACTACCTTTAAATGCTAAACTTGGATAATCACAAGGACACTTAGGAGTTTCAACAACAGTTGAACAACAAGCAGGCTCTGGACACTTACCAATACCATCAGCATCAACTGGTTGACACTCAGTAGGAGTAATTAATTGCTTATCCTTACAATCTGGTACACCATCACCATCAGTATCTAATGTAACACCGTGAGTATTTACATTACAACCAGCTGGTGTATTAGGTTCGTTATCTAAATGATCACAAACCCCATCACCATCAGCATCTGCACATTCAGACTTAGGGAATTTAATTTTCTTATTAGGGAACTCATCATATGCATAATCCAAAGGATTTAACCACCATAATGGCTCAACAGATTTAGCACCTAAGTTTACATTTACACCTACAGAAAGCATATTGTAAGAGTCAAAATCTCTAGTAAGTACTGCATCGCCATAAGCATGCTCTTGCCAGCGTTGACCATCTAATAAATCATCTTTTACAAATGTCCATCTATCTTCAATTGATAAATTGATACGCTTACCTAAACGGAAAGCAACACCCATTAATACAGTACCAGAAGGTTTTAATGTATTTTTACCAATCTTAGGACGGCGGGCACCATGATTTTCAGCTTCAGTTTCGTATGTATTATCCATTCCAGCTTTCAATGCTTTTAATACATCTTTACGGTTTTTATGAGTACCGCTTGCAGTGGTATTAAATAAACTTGCGTAGGATGCACCAGTAGATTCGTTATAAGCGTTAACCATAGTGTGATACAAAGTAGCACCAACACCAGCACCACCATAAATTACAATACCAGTTTTTTGCTTATGAAAACGAATATTATTTAAGGTTACAATACCTTGTAAGCCTAAATCTTGTACTTTAGTTTTGTAGTTGTAGTACACGTAATCTAACTTACCAGTATTAGTACTTGCACCATCTGGTGTGTAAATGATAGGACCAGCTGGTGTACGATAAGGAGCTGAGTAACCAGAGTTAGTAGCTGTTCTTCTCCAAGCTGGGTTTTTGCCATAATTTTCACTAATTAACCAGTGCATTCCTTTACCTACTGTATTTATATACTGTAAACGCAAAGAGAAGATATAGCCAAAGGCTTTTCTTACATGCACTTCAAAATTTGGGAAGGTTAACATTTTTGCAGGAATATCACCACTAACGGTAAAAATACCCAACGAACCACCTATTTCCCACATATTACGAGGTTTTGCAGGGAAATTGTAGGTGTTGTTCCAAAATTCATTCTGCTGTGGCATCCTTTTTGCTGGGATTACCGCACTGTCATAAACACTATAACCGCTTCTGGTTTGAGCAATTGCCCCACCGCAAAGCAGTAATAATGCCATAATTAATAGTTTGTACTTTTTGCTTGCCATAATTAATAATTAATAAAATTTCTAAATGTGTACGAGTCGATTATGTGCAAAAGTATCAATTGCACACTAAAAACCCAAATTTTAACCAAAATATATATTAATTTTTCCTTAACAAATATTGGTTTCCATAGCCTTAGACAATAATTAAACTAAATCCGTTGCATTTTTAGCTTAAAAAGTTACTACTTATTTAAAATTTATGATGGCTATTTGGCTTATTTTGCACTTTAAAATCTGCAAATAATAGCTTGAAGTAGCACTATTTATGAAATTTGTAACGGAAATAATTGGAAATGAGCTGAAAACATTTGAGCAAAAATTTGCCGATGCTGTTAAAAGCAACACCTCTATGTTAGATACTATAATGAGATATATTATCAACAGAAAAGGCAAACAAATGAGACCCATGTTTGTTTTTTTAAGTGCCAAATTGCATGGAGAAATTAATGATGCAACATACAGAGCTGCTTCTTTGGTAGAACTTTTACACACTGCAACTTTGGTTCATGATGATGTGGTTGACGAATCGTTAGAAAGAAGAGGTTTTTTTTCAATTAATGCCATTTGGAAAAATAAAATTGCAGTACTCGTAGGCGATTATTTGTTATCAAAAGGTTTGCTGCTTTCTACAACAAATAACGATTTTGAACATCTTCATATTTTATCTGAAGCTGTAAAGCAAATGAGTGAAGGAGAATTATTACAAATTCAAAAAGCCAGAAATCTTAATCTTAAAGAAGATATTTATTTTGAAATTATAAAAAATAAAACAGCATCCCTCTTATCATCTGCTTGTGCTGTAGGCGCATTTAGCACTAGTCAAAATAAAGATGTTGCTAATAAAATGAAGTTGTTTGGCGAAAAAGTAGGTATGGCTTTTCAAATAAAAGATGATTTATTTGATTATGGCAACGCCAATGTAGGCAAGCCCACTGGTAATGACATTCAAGAAAAAAAATTAACTCTCCCACTAATTTATACACTTAATAAAATAGATAAGGCAAAAAAAAGAGAGTTGATATACATTATAAAAAATGAGAACAAGAATAAACAAAAAGTAAAGCAAGTAATAGATACCGTTATAGCCGAAGGTGGGATACAATATGCCGAAGCTAAAATGAATGAGTACAGAGATGAAGCTTTACAAATATTAGATGAGTTTGAAAACACTGGCGTAAAAAAAGCACTGGAGGATTTAGTAAGATATACAACCGATAGACAATATTAGTACAAAAAATAGATAATAATTTTATACTGTACTCATTGTACCTTATATATAACCTTTAAGCAATAAATTTTAATGATAAATAAACGCTGGAACATATTACCCTATAATGAGGAACAAACAAATGAACTTCATCAGCATTTAAAAGTTAGCAAAACTATTTGTAACATTTTAGTACAAAGGGGAATAAACGATTATAATACTGCTAAAGATTATTTTAGGCCTCAATTATCGCAACTGCATAATCCATATTTAATGAAAGATATGGATAAGGCTGTTGAAAGAATTACTTCTGCTATATCAAACAAAGAAAAAATATTAGTATTTGGCGATTATGATGTGGATGGTACTACAAGTGTAGCTTTACTGTATCAATTTTTATGTAGCATATACGATGCTAGCAATTTGGACTTTTACATTCCTCACCGTTACAGAGAGGGCTATGGAGTAAGTAAAATGGGGATTGATTTTGCAGCTGAAAATAATTTTACATTAATTGTTTCATTAGATTGTGGCATAAAATCTGTAGAGCTAATTGCATATGCCAAAACATTGAATATAGATTTTATTGTTTGCGATCATCATTTACCCGATGCAGAAATTCCAAAAGCCGTAGCCATTTTAAATGCTAAACAAGATGATTGTAATTATCCCTATAAAGAACTATGTGGCTGTGGAGTAGGCTTTAAATTAGCAACTGCCCTTACACAACATTATGGCTTACCCGAAGATTATTGTTTTCGCTATTTAGATTTAGTAGCTACTGCAATAGCTGCAGATATTGTACCTATGACTGGCGAAAATAGAATTTTGGCTTTTTATGGTTTGCAAAAAATAAACACTAATCCGTGTGCAGGTATTAAATGTTTGATTGAGTTAGGCGGCATTAAAGGAAAACTTAGCATTAACAATGTAGTATTTGTAATTGCCCCAAGAGTAAATGCTGCTGGCCGTATGGATGATGCTAGAAAAGCGGTGCAACTTTTTATTGAGCAAGATGAGCAAAAAGCCTACCCTATTGCGGAGCTTTTACATAATGATAATACAGACAGAAAAGAAGCTGACAGTACTATAACTGAAGATGCTTTATCTATTATTAATGCAGATGAAAATTTAATTAATAGAAAAACGACAGTAGTATTTAAAGAGCATTGGCATAAAGGTGTTGTTGGCATTGTGGCTAGCAGATTAATAGAAACGTATTACCGCCCAACTGTGGTACTTACAAAAAGTGGCGATGTAGTTGCAGGGAGTGCCAGAAGTGTGGTAGGCTTTAACTTGTATGAAGCTATTCATGCCTGTAGAGAATATTTATTGGGATATGGTGGGCATTTTGCAGCAGCCGGTCTATCGTTATTGCCCCAAAATGTTGATGCTTTTTCAACAAAATTTGAGGAAGTAGTTAGTACTACAATTCATCCACAATTACTAATACCTGAGATAGCTATTGATACTGAAATTACATTTAAAGAAATTAACTTTCCTTTTTACAATATAGTTTGCCAAATGGAGCCTTTTGGCCCAGAAAATATGAGGCCCACATTTGTTGCTAAAAAAATAAAAGATACTGGGTATAGCAAAATTGTAAAAGAACAACATGTACGTTTTGTAGTAAAGCAAGACGATGTAACCCTTACTGGTATTGGTTTTAATTTGGCCCCAAAATTTCACTTACTACAATTAAATCAACCTATTGACATTGTATTTACAATTGACGAAAATGAATGGCAAGGCAATAAAACATTACAAATGAAGGTAATTGACTTTATGGCGAGTGAGTAGTGAATGGCAAGTTTTAGATTTCGAATTGATGAATTTCGAATTTGAAATACAACGAATATTATTAAATAAAGTTCGAAATGAAATTTTTAAAATACTTTTTTTACATAGCTTATAATTGGAATATTAAAATTGCATGGCATATTATTTTACATGAAATAAAAGGTGAAAAAAAATATAATATCAATACTACTGGCAAAGATGATTTAACTAACCTAGAAGAAAGAGATATTGATATTGATCATGCCACTATTTACATGCCTGTTAGCTACGATTTACTTGAGGATATTTTCAACCAAATAAAACCAAAAAAATTAAACCATTTTTTAGATATTGGATGTGGCAAAGGTAGAGCCTTATGTGTAGCAGCTCACAACGGTTTTAAAAAAGTTACAGGTATCGATTTTTCAAAAGAATTATGTGCAGTAGCAGAAAAAAATCTTACTCAAACAAAGCAGCAAATAGCAGCACTACAATACAAAGTTTATAACAATGATGCTTTTTATTTTGACATCCCCTCCGATATTGATTGCATTTTTTTATTTAACCCATTTGATGAAGTTATAATGAGTGGTGTGGTAGAAAATATTTTGATAAGCTTAGAAGAAACTCCTAGAAGTTTATTTGTTATTTATGTTAACCCTTTAAATAAAGAATTATTTTTATCGCAAGATTTTGTTGAAATATATCACACAAAAAAAATGAAATATTTAGAGGCTAGTATTTTAGAATTCGTAAAATAACGATGACATCTTTTAAAAGATGCCATCGTTACAATATAATAATATCGCTACCCCATCAACTCCACACTTCTATTTATAAAATTAGTAAGGCTATTACCTTTTAATAAACCTTGAGAAAGTAATGCCAAGTCGGCTAAATTATGTACTACTTTTTCTTGTTTTTCTTTTTCCGCAGTAGCTAATACATTTTTATATATAGTATGGTTACCATTTACAGTAAGGGTAACTTCATCGGGCATGTTAGCATAAAATGCACCCATACCACCTTGTAATGCCGCCATATCTTTCATCCTACGCATAAACTCTGGCCTTGTGGCAACTACCGGCGGAGCATCAGTGCTTAAGCCTTTTACTTCAACAGTTACATTTAAATCTGGTATTTGCATACCAAATAATTCTTTCAATTTTGCTTCGTCATCTTTGCTTAACACACTTTCAGTTGCGTCTTGCTTATCAATTAAATTATCAACAATATCGCTATCTACTCTGGTAAACTGTACGCCTTCCCATTTCATTTCCATTTGGTTTAAAAAACCAGCGTCAACAATGGTTTCAAGCTTTACCACTTTATATCCCTTTGCATTAGCTTGTTGTATATAAGCATCTTGCTGTACAGGATTTGTTGTATATAAAATTACATGCTTACCTTCTTTATTTTTTTGAAGCGTTTCCGTAGCTAATTTATATTCTTCTAAAGTAAAATAATTCGCTACGGTAGATTCTCCCCCTTTGGGGGAGTTAGAGGGGGCTTCTTGTAGTACATGAAACTTATTTGCTTTTTCTAAAAACTTATCATCTGTCATCATACCATACTTAACAAATAAGCCTAAGCTTTCCCACTTTTCCTCAAATTGCTTTCTATCGTTTTTAAATATTTCTTCTAGCTTATCTGCAACTTTTTTAGTGATGTGGCTATTAATTTTTTTAACATTAGGATCGCCTTGTAAGTAGCTACGGCTAACGTTTAGTGGAATATCTGGGCTATCAATTACACCATGCAATAGCATTAAAAATTCGGGTACAATATCTTTTACTTCATCAGTTACAAAAACTTGATTGCAGTATAATTGTATTTTATCTTTTTGTATCTCGTAGCTCTGCTTAATTTTTGGAAAGTATAAAATACCTGTTAAGTTAAACGGAAAATCTACATTTAAATGAATCCAAAACAAAGGTGGCTCACTGTATGGATAAAGCTCTCTGTAAAAATTTTTATAATCCTCATCTGTTAACTCACTTGGTTTTTTTGTCCATGCAGGTGTGGGATTATTAATTGGTGTTTCTGCTGGTGCAGTTTCCCCCTCTTTAAGTTCAGCAGGCTTTTCATTTACATCTTTAAAATAAATTGGCACAGGTAAAAATCTACAAAATTTTTGCAGCATGGCTTCTATACGATGAGCTTCTAAAAACTCCTTACTCTCTTCGTTTATATGCAAAACAATATCTGTACCTCTTAGGTTCTCCTGCCTGCCGGCAGGCAGGTTTTCAATTTCTTCTAATGTAAATTCTGGACTGCCATCACACTCCCAACGAACCGCCTTTGCATCTTCTTTAAAACTCTTACTTACTACTTCTACTTTATCACTCACCATAAAACTGCTATAAAAACCTAATCCAAAATGCCCAATAATATTGTTTTCATTTTGCCCTTTGTATTTTTCTAAAAACTCTTCTGCACCACTAAAAGCTACTTGATTAAGGTATTTATCAATTTCTTCTGCCGTCATACCAATACCTCTGTCGCTAATAGTTAATGTCTTTTTTTCAGCATCTAACTTTATGTCAATTCTTAACTCACCTAATTCACCTTTAGCCTCTCCAATGCCGGATAATGTTTTAATTTTTTGTGTAGCATCTACCGCATTACTCACTAGTTCTCTAATAAAAATTTCATGGTCGCTGTATAAAAATTTCTTAATTATGGGAAAAATATTCTCCGATTGTACCCTTATACTTCCTTTTTGCATAAATAGTTTGTTTTGCATTCTAATTTCAAATTAAATGCCAAAGCCACAATGCTGACAGGATGGCAATTTGTTAACAAATACTTCATGCACAAACCCATAAATAAAGCTAATTTTGCTGGCTAATTTAAATAAAATGAAGAAAATTTACTTTGCCTTTTTTGCAGCTTTATTACTGTTTATTACTAGTAATGCACAAATTGTTTTAACCAGTGCTACACCTTACAACCAAGACTTTAATAGCCTTGCTAATACAGGTACATCAAGTACATTACCTAGTGGCTGGCAGTTTATAGAAACTGGTAGCAATGCCAACCTTTTGTATAATACGGGTACAGGTACATCAAACACAGGAGATACTTATAGCTTTGGTGCAACTGCCAATGCTGAAAGATCTTTAGGGGGTTTACAATCGGGTAGCCTTATACCTTTAAGCGGTGTAGGCTTTACAAATAATACCTTAGGCACTATTACAAGTATTACCATTACTTACACAGGTGAGCAATGGAGACTGGGTACTTTAGCCAGACAAGATAAATTAGACTTTCAATATAGTACAGATGCTACGGCTGTTAATAATGGCAGTTGGACAGATGTAAATCAATTAGATTTTAACGCCCCAATACAAGGCCCAACTGTTGGTGCTTATGATGGAAATGCTGCAGCTAATAGAACTACAATTAATTTTACTATTAATGGTATATCTATCCCTAATAACACTACGTTCTTTTTTCGTTGGGTAGATTTTAATGCAACGGGTGCCGATGATGGATTAGCGGTTGATGATTTTACAATGACTTTTAATGTTTCTGGTGGTCCTAATGACAATGTACCTCCTGCTGTTTTAAATTTATTTCCATTACATAATTCTGTAAATGTTCCTAATAATCCAAATTGTTTTATACGCTTTGATGAAGGTATAAAAAGAGGTACAGGAAATTTATTGGTAAAAAAATTATCTGATAACTCAGTGATTACTACAGTACCAGTTGCTGCAACAGACGTAGTAAGTAATACAGCTGGTTTTAAATTATCTTTTTTAAATATTGGTACAGATTATTATGTAGAAGTACCTGCTGGTGCATACACCGATAGTAACAACAATAACTGTATTCCTTTTGGTGGTGCAAATGGTTGGAAGTTTACTACTTTTAACCCATGGCCTACTGCATATAATTTTCCATTTACAAACTGTACTACAAGCCTAAGCGATGGCTTTACACAATTTAGTGTTACTGGCTCTCAAACATGGGACTGTACTACATTTGGCTATAACCCTAGCAACGGCGTACAAATGAATGGCTTTGTAACTGGCCCAGGTGCAGTTACCAATGAAGACTGGTTAATATCACCACAGTTAGATTTATCGGCATTTGCTATTCCACTATTACGCTTTTATAGTATTAACAGGTTTAATGGCCCACAACTACAATTAAAAGTAAGTACTAATTATAAAGGCTATGGCAATCCTGCAGCTGCCACATGGACAGATGTGTTTGGTAAATTACCCGATGAAAACACAAATGTGTGGACACTTTGCGATAGTATTAACCTACAAAACTTTAAACACCCTGCCGTGTATTTGGCATGGGTATATCAAAGTAGCCCTACACTTGGTGCAGCAAGATGGACGCTAGATGAAATACAATTATTTAACAGCACTCAACAGCCTAGTGCAACCGTAGCCGTTAGCCCAGCCACATACGATTTTGGTTTTGTGCCTTATGGCAGTTCATCGGCATGGGTACCATTTACTTTTAATGCTGTTGATTTAAAAAGCGATTTAACAATAAATGCCCCTGCACATTTTGAAATTTCAAAAGATGCTACAACTGCGGCCACATCAATATCGTACACTCCATCGCAAGCACAGCCAGGTACAAAAACATTTTATGTTCGTTTTAAACCCAACGCTGTTGATGCTTCTTCGTTAACAGGTAGATTAAATGTAGTTACAACTGGCATTAATCAAAACAGGTCATTTTTAAGTGGTACATCTATTTCAAAAACAAAAACCTTGGAAATTGTAAGCTGGAATTTAGATTGGTTTGGTAAAGATGAAACACCTACTGACCCTGGCCCTTGGGGCCCTACAGATGAAGTATTACAAGAGGCTAATGTAAAAACAATTTTACGTAATATAGATGCTGATGTATATGCATTAGTAGAAGTTTGCGATACGGCAAGAACCAGAAAATTAGTAGATAGCTTAAACAATGGTACTAATACTTGGGGCTATGCTGTTTGTAATTATGGTAGCGGTGCCGATGACCCTACAGGATCTAACTATCCAGCATTTTTCCCAACTGCTCAAAAGCAAGCTATTATTTATAAAAAATCTGTTTTAACTAATGTAACAACTAGGGCTTTTTTACGTACTGCTGCTAATTACGATAGTGTACGTTATTACTGGAGTAGCGGCAGAGTACCTTACTTAGTACAAGCAGATGCAACAATTGGCGGCATTACTAAGCCAGTAACATTTTTAATATTACATGCAAAAGCAAATACTGGTACCGACCCAGAAAAAATAGAATCGTATCGCAGAAGACAACTAGGTGTAAAAGCTATGAAAGATAGTTTAGATGCTAATTATGCTAATGCTAATGTTATTATTTTAGGTGATTTTAATGATGATTTAGATAGAACCATAGCTCCCGGAAGCAATACTATTTCTTCTTATTCAAATTTAATAAGCGACTCTACCGATGCTAATAATTACAAATCGGTTACGCTACCACTTAGCCTGCAAGGTTTACGTAGTACTGTAAGTAATGCTGATGTTATTGACCATGCTGTAATTTCTAACGAAATGAATGATGTGTATATGAATGGCACAGCAGCTATACGTACAGATGTAGTAGGCATGGTAGCAAGTAGTGCTAGTATTTATTCAAACACTACAACAGACCACTACCCTATTTTTACCCGATATAATTTTTTACAAACTGGTAGCCGTTTAAACTTTTTAAATTTTAATGCACAGCGTATTAACAGTACTGTAAAATTAACTTGGCAAACTAATAACGAGTTTAGTATTGATTATTTTGTTGTAGAAAGAAGTAATGACAGAGTAAACTTTAGCCCTATTGCAACAGTAAGCAGTATTGGCTTTACTACTGTACCTACTGACTATACTGCATTTGACAATTTACCTTTAAAAGGTATTAATCAATATCGTATTAAAATAGTAGGTAGAGATGGTAAAGTAAGCTACAGCGATATACGAAATATTTATTTTCAAGATGAATATAAAGTGGTAGTAGCCCCTAACCCTGTTAAAGATGTATTGAATTTATATGTGGCAAGAAACAGCAACGATAATTTTACCATACAAATTATTGATGCTATGGGTAGAATGGTTAAACAAACTACTAGCAACACATCATTTACACCCATACCAGTTTTGTATTTACAAAAGGGAATGTATTTTGTAAAAGTTATTGATGGAGATAAGGTTACTGTAAAAGAGGTGATTTTGTTGTAACAAGTTTTCCTTTTCCCAAATATTTTTAAACTGTAAAAGCCCTCGATTGAGGGCTTTTATAGTTTAATCTTAAAAATATATTACTTTTTTCTCACAAAAGAAGTAGGGAGAGCAAAAGGAATTTTTAGCCCTACTAGGCTATCTTTTTTATAGGCATAAAAAAATGATTGCCCATTTTTAAGTAAATATTTTTCACTTACGTAATCAACTTTAAACTTTAAAGTATCATCAATTCTTTCATAATTACCACTAATTGAGTCTTTAATTGTCTTGGTGTATCTTGAATTATTAATTTGGATAGTAATTAAAAACCTATCTTTTTCTCTCAACTTAAGTACATACTTTTTATCTATAGTCCTTGTGACGTTACAAGTAGTTTCATTACAAAAAAACTCTTCATCTTTAATACTAAAGGACAAAATTGTTACGATAAAAAATATTGTTACAACTATTTTCATTATTGGCTTTCTAACTAATCAAACATAAACAAACTAAAGCTATTCACAAACCCCATTAACACATCTACAAATTATCACATCATCAAATTAACCTACTCCTACTCCTTCTCCACACTACCACTACTACTCTCCGATTTTGTAACTGAAGCCCCACCTCTATAACGTACTAAGCCACTGCTATTAGCTTTACCATCTAGCTTTACACTTGCATGTACATTAGCCGTACCACTACTATTAGCTTGGGCTATTGTATTTTCACTTAGTAAATCGTATGCCTCAATATCGGCACTGCTGCTTACTTCTGCCCTAAAGGTTTGTGTACGGCCACTTAATTTAATTTCGGCACTACTATTTGCATCAGCATCTATTTGTGGAGCGTCTACATTAGCATCAATATTAGCAGAGCTAGATGCATCTATCTCTATTTTTTGAGAATTTGCTAATACACCATCTACAACAATACTACCACTACTACTGGCAGTTAATTTTTCTAAAGTAGGTGCTGTTACATGTACAGTAACATCGGCATTGCGTAAGCTAATATTATCATTGTACCGCACTTTCAAAATACCATCTACTACTTCTGTTTTTACATATTGTAGTACATTGTCATCGGCTTCTACCGCTACTTCGTAGGTATCGCCAATTTTTACTTCTACATCTATGCTAGATGCTGTACTTACACCCTTAAAATTTCCAGTGTTTCTTTTTTCGGTAACAATTTTACCACTGCCATTTATGGCAGGTCCACAACTATACAGGGCTATACTGCTAATTGCGAAAATTAATAATTTTTTCATGTTTTATACTTTTAGTAAAAATAGAAAATAGTAACCCTAAATCCAAGCCGCTTAAACATAAATCTAATTATCTTCGTGGCTTATATGACAGAGAAAATTTTGATACTTGATTTTGGCTCTCAATACACCCAGCTTATAGCCCGGGCAGTACGTGAAGCCAATGTTTACTGCGAAATAGTGCCTTTTAACAAGCCTATTGTTTACGATGAAAATTTAAAGGGAATTATCCTTTCTGGCTCACCGTTTTCGGTAAATGAACAAAATGCCCCTACCGTTGATGTAAAAAGCATGGTAGATAAGTTGCCTGTTTTGGGAGTTTGCTACGGTGCACAGCTTACCGCAAAGCTATTTGGCGGCAGGGTAGATAAAAGTGAAAAAAGAGAATATGGCAGAGCCACTTTATCTATACAAAACCATGAGGAAGATGCTTTGTTGAAAAATGTGTCTATCAACTCACAAGTATGGATGAGTCATAGCGATACTATTAAAGAATTACCACAAGGGTTTGAGGTTTTAGGCACTACAGAAAGTATTCCGGTGGCTGCCTTTAAACGAACAACTACCAACGAACAACCTTTATACGGTTTACAATTTCACCCAGAGGTTTATCATTCTGCCGAAGGCAAAACCATTATAAAAAATTTTTTGGTAGATGTGTGTGGATGCAGCCAAAGCTGGACGCCTGCCCACTTTGTAACCGAAACTGTTGAAGCGTTAAAACAAAAAATTGGTAATAGAAAAGTAATAATGGCGTTAAGCGGTGGTGTAGATAGCACTGTAGCTGCAACGCTTATTCATAAAGCCATTGGCGATAATTTGTTTGGCATTTTTGTAGATAATGGGGTGTTGCGTAAAAACGAATTTGAGCAAGTTGTTGAAACATACAATACACTTGGCTTAAATGTAAAAGGCGTTGATGCAAAAGAATATTTTTATACCAAATTAAAAGACAAAAGCGATCCTGAGGAAAAGCGGAAAATAATTGGCGGTAGTTTTATTGATATTTTTGATCAAGAAGCTAAAAAAATTGAAGGGGTAGAATTATTAGGGCAAGGCACTATTTACCCCGATGTTATTGAAAGTGCTGCTGTGCATGGGCCTTCAGTTACTATAAAATCACATCATAACGTAGGTGGCTTACCCGATACTATGAAGTTGGAGTTGGTTGAGCCACTTCGTTCGCTATTTAAAGATGAGGTACGTAAGGTTGGACTTGAACTGGGCATACCTTATGATTTATTATATCGTCACCCATTTCCTGGGCCAGGTTTGGCTATTCGTATTTTGGGAGATATTACTGCAGAAAAGGTACGATTATTGCAAGAGGCAGATGCTATATATACTAATGCGTTGAAAAAGTTTGACTTATATGCAACGGTTTGGCAAGCAGGTACTATCTTATTGCCAGTAAAAAGTGTGGGTGTAATGGGTGATGAACGTACGTATGAGTTTACTGTGGCGTTAAGGGC
>JAGNRZ010000026.1 GCA_017988335.1 Ferruginibacter sp. | reverse complement strand
TTTAGTAGCTGCAATTACTCTTACATCTGTTTTTTGAACTTTACTGCTACCTACACGTATGTATTCGCCAGCTTCCAATACACGTAGCAAACGGGCTTGTGTGCCCAAGGGCATTTCGCCAATTTCGTCTAAAAAAATGGTACCACCATTTACAGTTTCAAAATACCCTTTACGGCTATCTACGGCTCCTGTAAAACTTCCTTTTTCATGCCCAAATAATTCGCTATCAATTGTACCTTCTGGTATAGCACCACAGTTTACGGCAATAAAACTATTGTGTTTTCGGGCACTTAAGGCATGAATAATTTGTGAAAATACTTCTTTACCAACACCACTTTCGCCGTTGATTAACACACTTAAATCGGTATTGGCTACTTGTGTAGCAATATTAAGTGCATGGTTAAGCGATGGCGAATTGCCAATTATTCCAAATCTGTTTTTTATTGATTGTAAATCCATTTTTTACCGCTAAGACACAAAGGCACAAAGGGTGCACTAAGTGATTATTTTAAAATTATTTTTCTAATTCTTCAAAAATTGCATAGAGTTGATTAATAGCTAACATTGCATTTTTAAGTTTTACTTTTTTTACTTTGCTTATTTGATTTTCTGTAAATGTTTGAAAATGATTATAGTGTAGGTCATAATATTTTATACCTAACTGATAAAATAGTTTGGAAGTGTCGTTATAATCTTTATGAAAATTTATTCTATTTTTCTTCCGGCGTTCGTATTCTGGGATTAGTTTTAATCCGTCAAAATTTTCATAAACAACTTGAAATAAATTAGGTTTAAAAACTTCTTTAAAGTGAACTGCCGAATCTCCATAAACAGTAGATAGTATATAGCGTTTTTTCTTTAACGAATAATTCAGTACTTTGTAGAGATTACCGCCTTTAGTTATTCCAAGAGATACATAATATCCATTGTCGCTATTATATACAGAGTCCTTCAAATATTGTTTCCATTCCTCATTTGGTTGACTGTAGGACTTAAATGCAAATGCAATAAAAAGTAATATAATTTTAACTGCTTTCATATTGTAATTAGTTAGCCCGTATTCTAATTAATTTTGTTATTGTTATAAGTTTCAATTAAATCAATCACTTCAGTTTTAAAAGTGGGTAAATTTTTACTGATAATTCGCCAAATATCTGGAGGACGAACTGTATCGTAATCATGTACAATAATATGTCTCAGCCCTTTAATTTTAGCCTTATCAGTAATTGCTAAATTGCTATCAATTTTGTCGGCTTGATAAATTGCCTCTCCAATTATTGCAAACCTTCTACATAAAGCGTCAAATAATAATTGATTTTGTTGTACTTCTAAAACAGAAAAAACATTAGCCGTATATGTTTCAATATCTTGTATTGAAAGTTTTACATCTTCCAAATATTTTAATACACTATGCTTCATAAATTTTCACCTTGTCTTGTAAAATATTTTTCAAAAAAACTTGATTTCTAATTCCTGTTTCTGCAATTAAATCAACTTTTCTTCCTGTAATTTCTTCTAGTTTAAACCACAAATCAAAATAATCGTATTCGCTATCGTACATTCCTTCGGCATTCATTTTCATTCTAAATAAAAAATCAATATCACTAGTTGGAGTAAAATCAGTTTCTCTACTTGCAGAGCCTACTAAGTAAAGAGCTTCCACATTCATCTGTTTACAGGTGTTTATAATTTCGTCTATTTTTTCTTTAACTGTATTTACCATAAAAACCTAATTTATTGATTTACCAATTAACGTTCCTGAAGTACAACTTTCAACCTTCACCATCACATAATCACCTTTCTTAAAATTTTGTTTGGGGAAGATGATTACTTTGTTTTGATCGTTTCTTCCATACAAATCATCATCACTGCGTTTTGAAAAACCTTCTACCAATACTTTAAATGTTTTGCCTACATCTTTTTGCATGCTGGCTAATGTTTGTGAACGATGTAATGCTACCATTTCTTGCAATCTTCTTTTCTTTACCTCTTCTGGTATATCATCTTTAAAACGCCTAGCAGCCAATGTTCCGGGGCGTTCGCTATAAAAATACATATACGCTAAGTCGTAATGGCAATATCGCATTAGGCTTAGGCTTTCTTCATGGTCTTCTTCTGTTTCGGTACAAAAACCTGTAATCATATCTGTACTTAAACCACAGTCGGGTATCAATTGTTTTATTCTATCTACTTTGGCTATATACCATTCTCTGGTATATGTTCTATTCATTAATTGTAAAATTCTACTACTTCCACTTTGTACTGGTAAGTGAATGTAGTTGCAAATATTATCGTACTTAACCATGGTGTGAAGTACTTCATCAGTAATATCTTTTGGATGACTTGTAGAAAAACGTACACGAAGTAGGGGAGAGATAAGTGCTACTTTTTCCATAAGCATGGCAAATGTTACAACCTCCCCAAACCCCTCCGAAAGAGGGGCTTCATCTATCCAATGATAGCTATCTACATTTTGACCAAGCAGTGTTACTTCTCTATAACCTTGATTAAATAAATCGGTACATTCTTTTACAATACTATCTGCATCTCTGCTACGTTCTCTACCTCTTGTAAAAGGCACTACACAAAAGCTACACATATTGTTACAGCCTCTCATAATGCTTACAAATGCGGTTACGCCATTACTGTTTAAACGAATGGGAGCAATATCGGCATAGGTTTCATCTCTACTTAATAAAACGTTTACGGCTTTTTGTCCA
This sequence comes from Ferruginibacter sp., assembly GCA_017988335.1. Lineage (GTDB taxonomy): Bacteria > Bacteroidota > Bacteroidia > Chitinophagales > Chitinophagaceae > Ferruginibacter. Next base: position 21,177 of record JAGNRZ010000026.1, on the reverse strand, counting down.
GTTTCGGCTTCTTCAATTAGACTGGGTAAAGTGCGGTAAGCATCTGGGCCAATTACTAAATCAACTAATTTTTCTTCTTCTAAAAATTTAGATTTTAACCGCTCTGCCATACAACCCAATACACCAATTAATAAACCTGGGTTTTTCTTTTTTATTTGGTTGAATTGTGCAAGGCGATTACGAACAGTTTGTTCTGCTTTTTCTCTTATGCTACAAGTATTTATAAAAATTAAATTTGCATTTTCAACGGTATTGGTAGCACCAAAACCATTTTCCATAAGGATGGAAGCTACCACTTCGCTATCGGCAAAATTCATAGCACAGCCATAGCTTTCTATGTAAAAATGTTTTTTAAAGGTAGATGAAGCTATGGTAGCTGGGGCAAATGCTTCGCCTTGCTTTGTTTCATCATGTTTTTTATCTGTCATTAAGTCTAACATCAAACGCTTCTTTTTATTAAAGTGCAAAGATAGTGATTGATTATGATTGTGACAAGATGGCAGGAAATAATTGATAATGGATAATTGATTAATGAATAATGGGTTGCCAACATTATTAAGCAACCCATTATCACTTATTAATTAAAAACGCTGATAGTTTACTGATTAGGATATTTTTTGTTTAATAGTGGAAGTATTTTAGGCAAATCATCATATTCCCATTCTGTGCCTGTAATTTCAGTACCACTATCGTAAAATACCCCAAGCTTATCTGCATGTGATCTTGGAAATGTTGTATCTGTTGAAGGGTCTTTTTTTGTTACAACTTCATAAGCTCTGTCAGCCATTGGAATTAGTTCTTCAAATTGACAATACATCATTCCGTATTGTTTATTAATTGGGATATCAAGAGTAGCTAAATAGTCTGGATTTTTTAATACCTCATTAAAATTATTTTGCCCTAACGAAATAATCCAACAACGAAAATAATAGAACCTATCGTCAGAAGAACCTCCTTCTATAATAGTCTGTGCAGCTAAGTTTGCTTGAGTACTAGACTTTTTATTCATTTGTTGGAATATAATTTCAAACTGTTGGATTTGTTCTGGTGTTAGCCTAATTAATTGTTGAAGTATTGCTTGTTCTTTTATTTTATTGTCAAACTTTCCTTTTTCAAAACCATAGTCCATTATTTTCCAAAAGTGTACAGTATCCATTTTTTCTGTTTTAGTTAAAATAGGTGAATTGTCAGTAGTATTGATACTTTTATTTGTGGAGTTTGTTTGTCCACAAGCTGTCAAACTTAAAATTGTAGCTATTAATAAAAAGTGTTTAAGCATATTCCTGTAATAGTGAAATTAGCGTAAGTGTAAAAATCGTACAACTCAAATATATATTCAACTTCTCACATAACAAATTAATTTATATTATCATCTAAGCTTTGATTAAAGCTCCCAAATAGTATGCAGCTATCAATACTTCGACAGGCTCAGTATAATGTTGGTACAACAAAAAAGCTGCACAAATTAATGTGCAGCCCAATTATTAATTACTAATTATTAATTTTTAATTATTGCTTACCAAATCTTCGTTCTTTTCTCCTTAGACTTAAACATTTTATCGCCTTCTTTTACACCAAAGGCTTCGTAAAAGGCATCAATATTGGCTAACGGGCCATTGCTACGATGTACACCAGGTGAGTGATTATCTGTTTTTATACGTTGCTCTGCAGCTTCTGGTAAAATATTGCTACGCCATACTTGGCTCCAATTTAAAAAGAAACGTTGTGTTGGAGTAAAGCCATCAATTTTTTTACCTTCTTTATATTGCTTTGTTTTTTTGAAGGCTTCGTATGCAATGCTAAGTCCACCTAAATCAGCAATGTTTTCGCCAAGCGTAAGTTTACCATTTACATGTAAAGTATCTAAAACGGTGTAACTATTATATTGCTCTACCACTTCATCAGCTCTTTTTTTAAATTCATCAGCATCATTTTTTGTCCACCAGTCTCTTAAATTACCTTCTGCATCATAACTTCTACCTTGGTCATCAAAACCATGGCTCATTTCATGCCCAATTACTGCAGCAATACCACCATAGTTAATGGCATCATCTGCATCGGCAGCAAAAAAAGGAAATTGTAAAATACCAGCCGGAAAAACAATTTCATTTTTTTGTGGGCTGTAATAGGCATTTACTGTTGGCGGAGTCATTCCCCATTCTGTTTTATCTACCGATTTTCCAAGCCTAGAAATGTTATCATAATATCTCCATTGGTTGCATCTTTTTATATTACCATAAAAGTCATCTTTGTTGATGATTACACCTTCATATTTTTTCCATACATCTGGGTATCCAATTTTTTTGGTAAAGGCTTTTAGTTTTACTAATGCATTTACTTTAGTTTGTGGGCTCATCCAAACCAATTGATTAATTCTTTCTTCAAACGCTGCGGTCATATTATCTAACAACTCAAGCATACGTTTTTTTGCAACAGGCTTAAAATGTTTTGCTACATAAAGTTGCCCTAATAATTCACCTAATTGCCCATCTACCATACCACTCATACGCTGCCAACGTGGGGTTTGAGCTTTTTGGCCAGATAATGATTTATTAAATTGAAAACTTGCATTTACAAAATCGCTACTTAAATACGGAGCAGCATCTTTAAGTACATTCCATTGCAAATATGTTTTCCAACTATCAACTGGTACAGCATTTAATAACGAATCTATAAAAACAATAAATTTAGGATTGCTACATAAAAGACTATCCTGTATTGTAGTGTAGCCTAATTCTTTTAAAGTATTTCTCCAATTAATATTAGTTGTTTTTGTTGAAAATTGATCTACACCAAATTTATTATACAATTTATTTGGGTCTCTCATATCTACACGGCTCATTTGAGCTTTTGCTAATTTTGTTTCAAGCTCAAGTACTGTATTGGCAAAGGCATTGGCTGTAGCATCGTTATTACCAATTAATTTAAATAAGGTAACCATGTAGGTTACATAATCGTTACGTATAGCTTTGCTTCTAGCATCATCTTTTAAATAATAATCTCTATCTGGCAATGTGGTACCACCTTGCCCAACACTTACTATATAATCAGATACTTTTTTAGAATCTTGTCCCACACCAATTCTATACAAAGTGCTTGTAATTGAATTGGCACGTAAGTAGTTAATGTGCTTTACTAAAGCTTCCTTAGTAGCAACCTTTTCAATAGCATCTAAATGTTTTTTTATGGGTTGAAAACCTAATTTTTCAATAGCTAAGCTATCCATACCACTAGCAAAAAAATCACCAACTTTTTGTTCAAGTACGGTTTTGTTTTTTTTGTTTGACGATGCTTCTTCTAATAACATTTTTAATGCTTGTGAGCTTTCCTCTGCTAGCATATCAAAACTTCCCCAACGGGTTTTTGATGCTGGAATAGGTGTTTTTTTAAGCCATGCTGCATTGGCATATAAATAAAAATTATCGCCAGGCTTTACAGATAGATCCATATTGGCAGGGTCGATAAATTTACGCTTTGTACTTTGTTGTGCATACAGGCCAACTGTACAAAACAATAGGCTTAATGCTACAATATTTTTCTTCATAATTTATTATTTGAGAGGTAAAAATAAGTATCTATTGTAAAAAATGTAAAATTTTGTACCAATGGTAAATAATATGGATAAATATGAACGTAAATTTGTTGCTGCATGAAGCATTGTAAAGTTCACCTCTTAATATTATCAATTTTACTTATTAGTATAACTAGTTTGGCTCAAAGCAATGGTGCTATTGCACAAAAATCGGGTATAATAATAGGCAATGTACTTAGTGCCGAAAATCAAAAAGCTATACCTGCGGCAACAGTAATTTTATATTCTTTAGATAATAAAAATGATTCTGCAAGTACTACTACTTTAAAAGATGGTTCATTTATTTTAGAGAAGTTAGATTTTGCATACTACAAATTACAAATTACTGCTATTGGCTTTGCATCGCTAAAAATTGATAGTATTCATTTAAGGGCAGATAGATTTGATTTTGATTTAAATGACATTAAATTAAAAAATAGTGCTAATACTTTAAGTGAGGTTATTGTTTTTGCAGAAAAGCAATTGATTGAAAATAAAGATGGAAAAATTACATTTAATGTTGGTGAGTCGGCTTTAGCTTCAAGCACATCTACCACAGAGTTATTAAAGCAAACCCCTTTAGTAAATGTAGATAATGATGGTAAAGTGATGCTTAGAGGAAAGGACGTAAAAATATTAATTGATGATAAGCCAGTAGAATTAAATGCAAAACAGCTACAAGATATGCTGGAGAGTATGCCCGGTAGTATGATTGAAAAAATTGAAGTAATGACAACGCCGCCACCGCAATATGCAAATGAAAGAGGAGGCGTAATAAATATTGTAACCAAAAAAGGCAAAGTAGGTTTTGGTGGCAGAGTAAATGTAAGCTATGGTAGTAGGGGAGAGTTGGGTGTAAGTAGCAATGTTAGTTACAGAAAAAATAAGTTAGCTATTAATGCTAATGCTGGTATTGGCTATAACGAATTTGATGGCAATAGCTATAGTAGGAGACAAAATATATATACAGACTCTACTAATTATTTTAATACAAACGCTGTAAATGGTAGTGTTAATAGACGACCAAACTTTAGACTAAGTGTAGATTATGATTTTAATAAAAAAAATGCAATAAATTTTACTGTAGGTTATAATGGCAACAATGCTGGTTTTGAAAATACAACGGAGTATATTAACCTTAATCAATTAAACGAAATTTATAGATTAAGTAATAGAACAACTGGCAATAATACAACCACCAGCAACCCTAGTTTTAGCAGTACATATACGCTAAAAACAAAAGATCCTAAAGAGGTATTAAGAATAATTGCAACAGCAAATTTTAATAGTAATAATGTTGTAAAAGATTTTTTTCAACAATATTTTAATCCAGATTATTCGCCAAATGGGTTTGATAGTACACAGCAGCAAATTACCGCCATACAAAATAAAACACTAAGCTTAAGATTGAATTATGATAAGCCATTAAAAAATCAAAAATTTTTATTGAGTACTGGAGCAAGTGTAAGTAGATATGTTACTCATAACGTACTTACCACTAATTTTTGGCAAAAAACCACTAACACATTTATAAAAAATGAGTTGTTAAGCAAAGATTTTAAATTTTATCAGCAAGTAGGTAATGTAAGGGCTGCTTTGCGTTACGATTTTAAACCAGATTTTAATATTACATTAGGTACTGCATTAGAATTTACCCAAATTAGTTTTGACTTTACTACACTAACACCAGACTCTAAAAATAATTATGTTACTCTTTTGCCGTTTGCAACACTTAATAGAAAATGGGATAATGAAGTTACATTAACCTTTAGCTACAAACGTACTATACAACGCCCAGGCATAAATGAGCTAAACCCAAGTGTTGATTATAGCGACCCCTACAACACTCGTTTTGGCAACCCAAATTTGTTGCCGTACTACGCCGATAATTTTGATTTTATTATTGGTAAATGGAAGAAAAAATTTAACGTCAATCTTTCATTAGGCTACAACACGTTGCAAAATATTTATAGCTCAATACGTACATTGTTGCCAGATGGTAAAACAAATATTACATGGCAAAATTTAAGTGGTAGGCAAGAGTATGAAAGTAGTATTTGGGGTGGATACACACTAAGTAAAAAATCAAAAATTAATATGAGTGTGGGGTATAACTATAATGTGTACAGCTTGTTTGATAGAAATGTAAATAGATATAGAAATGGGGGCTCATTTTTTTCAACCTTAAACGGCAATTACCAGTTTACCGATTTATTTGGAAGCACAGTCAATTTTACGTTTAATCGTTTTGCAAATCCACAAGGCAATGTACGTAGTAATCTAAGTATGAATATAGGAGTGCAGCACAAATTTTTTAAAAAGAAGTTTATTGTATCTGCTAATGTAATAGATCCTTTTCGTAATCAACAAAACAGAAATTTCACTTACGGAAGTAATTTTGCACTAGAAAGCTTTAGTACTACTGTTACTCGTAATTATAGGCTGGGGTTAAGTTATATATTTAGTAAAAAGGCGAAGAAGGTGGTTAAGAAGAAATGATTTTTTTGCCACGGAAACACGGAAAATATTTTTGAGTTCTTTAAATAATTCGAGGAGTCTTTTAATAATCTTATACCATTCCTTTTTTCTGTGTCTCCGTGGCAATATTCCTTTAGTCGCAGGCAATAAATCCAGTAATGTGTGAAAATCATCCCTGTGACTCTGTGGTAGAAAGATTTTTTATTATAGAACAAAGCCAACTATCTTTAACAGGCACAATCCACTTTTCTTCTAATTCTTTTTTTGTAGCTACTGTGTTATTAAAATACAGCGTATTGGCATCAATAAATTTATTTTCTAACGCATAATTAAGTTGGGCTAAGGGTATAGTTTGTATTTTGTCTTTAACAAAAAAAGCTAAATTTTGTCGGTTAAACATATCTACTTTGTAAAGGCTTTCAATTTCTTTTATTAATCGTACGCTACTATCTGTACTGCATCCGCTAACACCAGTGGCGGATTCATCTGCCATTATCACCACAAACTGTCCAAACAATAAATTAGCATAACCTTGCACTTTATCGCCATGGCTTTTCCAATGCTCAACAAAAGTTTCCATTAATTCTTCAATTTGCAAAGCCTCACTCATAAAAAATAAGCGGCTGCTTTGGTAAATCCATACCCTGGAGTTATCGTTAAAGTTTGATGGAAGTAAATTCTTGTATTCTAAGTTCATTTAAAATAAATTCGTGTAATTCGTTTTAATTAGTGTAATAAAAATTAGATACTCATAGCTACCAACTCCGCAATATCCAACACCTGCACTTCATCTTCTTTATTACTATTTTTTACCCCATCTGTCATCATGGTATTACAAAAAGGGCAAGCTGCAGCAATAACACTAGCACCAGTTCCCAACGCTTCATTTGCTCTGTCTAAATTAATTCTAGTTGTGCCTTTTTCTTCTTCTTTAAACATTTGTGCGCCACCAGCACCACAGCACAAACCATTGCTACGACAGCGTTTCATTTCTACTAATGCCACATCCAATGCTTCTAACACTTTACGAGGTGCTTCATAAATATTATTAGCTCTACCTAAATAACAACTATCGTGGTAAGTAATTTTTTTACCTTTAAATGTGCCACCTTCGGTCATTTTAATTTAGCCTTCGTCTATTAGTTGCTGTATAAAAGTAGCATGGTGTATTACTTCGTAAGTACCTCCTAATTCTGGGTATTCATTTTTTAAAGTATTAAAACAATGAGGACAAGCGGTTACAATTTTTTTAATGCCATAGCCATTTAAAATTTGAATGTTTTGGTATGCCATCATTTGAAACATAAATTCGTTACCAGCTCTACGGGCTGGGTCGCCAGTACACATTTCTTCTTTACCTAAAATGGCATAATTGGTACCCACTTTATCTAATATAGTTACAAATGCTTTGGTTATTTTTTGTGCTCTTTGATCAAAACTTCCAGCACAGCCCACCCAAAATAAAACTTCGGGCTGTTCACCATTTGCCATCATTTCGGCCATTGTTGGTACATGCATACAATAAATATTTGTACAAATATAAACAAATGTTTTACGATGGTAGTTTGCCGCTAACCAATTAATTTTGTTTTTTGGTTATGTGCATTTGTGCTTATGGCATCATCGTTGTGTCACTCACTTGTACGGCATACCAATAATTAACATTATAGACCTTTTTTGTAGAACCATTTTATTTTAAATATTATTCGCTACAATCTTCTAGTTCCTTCTCCTTTGGAGAAGGATTGGGATGAGGGTATAAAATTATTTAATAAATTATATTGAAAAAAATATTTCATAGAATTACACACTGGGAAGCATGGCCGTTTAAAATACTTTATGCACCTATTTCATTGGTGTGGCTTTGGTACATTATTAAAGCAAAAGCGGTGTGGTTTTTTACACCAAGCAATCCCAAACTCACTTTTGGCGGCATGGAAGGCGAACCTAAAAAAGAAATGTATGATTTGCTGCCCAAAGAATTATATCCGCCAACTTTTAATGTATTGCCTAATCAATCATTTGATGAAATTGAAAATTTACTGCAGCAACATAAAATTGTTTACCCATTAATTGTAAAGCCCGAAGTTGGCGGACAAGGCATTTTGTTACGTAAAATTGATAACGAAGCAGCCTTTAAAAATTATCACTCAAAAATGCCATACGAATATATTGTGCAACAAATGGTATATTATCCAATGGAGGTAAGTGTGTTTTATATTCGTCATCCAAAAAATGCAACAGGTATGGTAACAGGCTTTTTACATAAAATTCCCTTGCAAGTGGTTGGTAATGGAGTAAGTACTTTAGAGCAATTAATTAAAGCCTATCCTAAAGCAGCAAAGCGTATTGATGAACTATATGCCAAACAAAAAGACAATTGGCAAAGTGTAATACCTAGTGGCGAAAAATATATGTTGAGTTATGCTGCCAACCATAACCGTGGTGCAAACTTTATTGATTTAAAAGAGCATATCGATGAAAAATTAGTAGCTATTTTTGATAAAATAAGTTTAGGCATAAACGATTTTTTTTATGGCCGATACGATATAATGTGTGAAAGTATTGAAGATTTAAAAGCAGGTAAAAATTTTACAATTTTAGAGTATAATGGTTGCGGTGCAGAGCCTAATCATTTTTACGATACAGGCTACACTCTTATTGGAGCATACAAAGAAATTTTAAAGCATTGGAAATATTTGTATCAAATAAGTATGTATAACAAAAAGCAAGGTGTACAACCTTGGGGATTGCAAAAGGGGCGTAAGTTTTTAACAGCTACGAGAAAGTTGTATGCAGATATGAAAGAAGTGGATAAGCTAATTAATAATTAATAAATTGATAATTTTTCAAAATCATACTAATCATAATCATCTGCGTCATCAGCGTTCCATTTAATGAAAAAATTACTTAAAATATTTGCTTGGGGCTTAATGATAAGCTTTTTAGGGAGTTTGCCTTTGGGTACACTTAATGTAGCCGCTATGCAAATAGGCATACAAGAAAGTATTGTAGATGCTTTGTATTTTTCGTTGGGCTCATTGCTAGTAGAAATGGTGTATGTACGAATTAGTTTAGTAGGTATAGATTGGATACGTAAGCAAGAAAAGCTAATGAAAATAATGGAGTGGCTTACATTGGCTATTATTATTGCATTGGCTGTGGGTAGTTTTATGGCGGCAAGCAAAGGTGGAAATGCTAATAAAAATGTACTGCTTGAAAATAATATGCACCGGTTTTTATTGGGAATGTTTATGTGTGCTATTAACCCAGTGCAAATACCATTTTGGTTTGGATGGAGTACGGTACTTTTCACCAAAAAAGTATTGGAGCCTAAAAATGAGCAGTACAATAGTTACATTGTAGGTATAGGCTTGGGTACATTATTAGGCAATGCAGTTTTTATTTTTGGTGGTAAATGGTTGGTAGAAAGAATTGCTAATAGCCAACAATATTTAAACTGGGTAATTGGTGGCATATTTGCCTTAACTGCTGTAATACAACTAATAAAAATGTTGATGAAAAAAGATGCTATTTCTAAATTTGAGCAAGAAGGAAAAGCTAATCAACAATAAATAATTTACAGCCGTTTATAGATGCCGAACGATGAGCTTCACAATTATCACCCACATGATAAGTCATTCCTTTTTCTAACAAAAACTTTCTTCCATCCTGTAATTCGGTTTCCATATTGCCCTCAATGCAATAAATAATATGCCCTTTGCTACACCAATGATCGGCTAAATAATTGGCAGAGTATTCTACCTTTCTTACTCTAATATCTCCCATCATAAATATTTGCCAATAGGCTTTACCTGTTGTGCCATTATGTTCATCTTTTGGGATAGAAGCCCAGTTTAATGTTTGAAAAGGGAAAGATGGTATTTGCATTTTTTAGTCATTTCGACGTTAGGAGAAATCTATTTTTAATAGTTAATTTAAAGGTAAATTCTTCTTTTGATTATTGTTAAATAAAACTACATTTAACTAAAAAAATTAGTAATTTAGCTTTCTTTAAAAACAAAACCAAATGTACGCCATTGTAGATATTGAAACCACAGGAGGTTATGCCAGTGCCAATGGTATTACAGAAATTGCTGTGTACATACATGATGGAACTAGGGTAATTAAAAAATTTGAAACCCTAATTAATCCACTGCAAAAAATACCCAACTATATTACGGCACTTACAGGTATTGATAATGCTATGGTTGCCAATGCTCCTACATTTAGTGATATTGCAGAAACATTATTTAAATTATTAAACGATAAAATATTTATAGCCCATAGTGTAAATTTTGATTACAGTTTTGTAAAGCATCAATTAAAAAATTTCGATTTTGATTTGGCTGTAAAAAAACTATGCACTGTTCGTTTAGGGCGTAAAGTTTTTCCTGGGCTGCCTTCTTATAGCTTGGGTAATTTGTGTAGAGAATTAAAAATACCTATTGATAATAGGCATAGAGCAGGAGGGGACGCTAAAGCTACTGTTTTGCTTTTTGAAAAATATTTGCAACATAATGCACAAGAGCATATTGATGCTATGCTTAAAAAATCATCGGCAGAGCAGTGGTTGCCCATGCATTTAACTAAGGAAGATGTAAAGCGTTTACCCAACACTCCTGGTGTATATTATTTTCATGATGCAAAAAATAAAATAGTGTATGTAGGTAAAGCTATTAATATTAAAAAAAGAGTGAGTAGTCACTTTACCCACAATGCACCCGATAGAAAACGGCAAAATTTTTTACGCAATATACATGCTATTACCTATAAAGAGTGTGCAACTGAATTAGAAGCATTAGTGTTAGAAAGTACCGAAATAAAACGCTTTTGGCCAAAGTACAATGCCAGTCAAAAGCAACCACAGCAAAGGTTTGGCTTATATAGTTTTGAAGATGGCAAGGGTTACATACGATTAGCTATTGATAAACGAAAAAAGCATTTACCAGCCTTGTACACTTTTAATTTGTTGCATGAAGGTTTGGTAATGCTTAAAAAAATGATTGAGGAATATGCCCTTAGCGACAAGCTTTGTTTTGTAAACAAACAGCCCTTAACCGAAGAAGAAAATATTGCCTTAGAAACACCTAAGAAGTATAACAAAAAAATTAACAAAGCTATTGAAGCGTTAAATATGCAACTACCTACATTTGCTGTAGTAGATGACGGTAAAGCTCCCTACGAAAAATTATGCTTATTAATTGAAAAAGGAAATTTTTGGGGAATGGGTTATGTAACTAATCATAAAATATTACCACCCATAAACGAATTAAAAGAAATACTTACACCTTACGCTGATAATGATTACATCCGCAACAGTATTTATAGTTTTGTAGAAAGTAATCCTCACAAGAAAATTGAATTGCTAGTTTAAAGACTACGATAGTTTTTAAAACTACCGTAGTCTTTAAATTCTTTCCGTCTTATCGGCAAAATATATAATTGTTGTGAACTAATTCAAACTCACCTCAAACAACTTAGGCCAATGCTTACCAGTTATATACAATTTTTTTGTAGTAGGGTCGTAGGCTATACCATTTAATACTTCATTTCTATCTGGATCAGTTAATTTGCCTTTAAAGTATTGTTCTTCTAAATTGGGTATCATTATTTTACCTACTATATGTCCACTGCTGGGGTCAATTTTTACTATATAATCATTTACTCCATAAATATTAGCATAAATAAAGCCATCAATATATTCTAACTCGTTTATACTGTTAACAGTGCCGTTATTATCTTCTACAACAACGGTTGTCTTTACTCTAAAGTCGATAGGATTAATAAAGTAAATATTAGCACTTCCTGTGCTTACAATTAAATCTGTTCCGTTATTAGTAATGCCCCAGCCTTCGTTTGGCCATTTAAGAGTTTTAATAACCTTTGTAATATCATTTGCATGATACACATTTACTATATGGCTTTCCCAGGTAAGTTGGTAAATAGTATCGTTTAAAATGGTAATGCCTTCGCCAAAAACTTCTTTACTACCCATCATGTGTTTTTTAATAACCTTGCCTGTTTTAAAATCGGTAATGCGTAAAGATGAGTTTTCAAAATCACCAGTACTTTCATACAAATTGCCTTTGTAAAATTCTAAGCCTTGTGTGTAAGCAGTAGGGTCATGTTCGTAAGCTGCTTTTACAGAGGCGTTGATTATTGTAGGTGCCGCAATGCCTGACGATACTGATGGCTGTGCAGGTGGGTCACCTCCATCGTCGTTTGGGTTACATGCTGCAAAAATTATTGTTGTTGCAATTAATAAATATTTTTTCATGTTAGTATTTTAGTTTTACTTTTTTGCTTGTCCAATTCTTCAACTCCGTTCAGAAGTAACCAAAAAAGCCCCCCAAATCGATTAAATTCCGATTTGGGGAATGTTCCCTGATTTTGCTTCAGTACTACTGTAAACTCAAATTCAGTAATTCTACATCAAATCGAAGAACGAATTTATGCACTATTTACTTTATAAACTTTATTCAACTTTATTTACTTATTTACCCATTTCACTTCTCCTATAAATAACATTTCTCTCTTTAAGGTAACCCAAAATATAGTTAAAACATTTTTCGTTACTACCAACCAACTCTGGCGGAAATACTCCTTTGTCGCTAAAATGCCCTTCTATCAACATGTTTAAAGCCGCTGTGGCTGTGTATCCTGTAGTACGGCTCATGCTGCTAGTTTTTGTTTCAGCATCGTATTCGTCGTATAAATCGTAAGTAATGGTTTTAGTATCATCACTTACTTTTATTTGCATTAAAGTAAATTCAGCTTCTTCTTCACCCAATTTCCATTGGTTAAAAAGTAGCTTGCTGGTAAATTCCATTGGGCTAATAGGTAAGCCATTTACTTTTTCATTATTCAAAAATCCTGCAGCAATTAATCCTTTCATTAAATCTATATGGCCAGGATAACGCAATGTTTTTTCTTTCATGTTGGGTATATGCCCCATGGTAAATAAAATGCTGCGTAAACCATCGGTATTAAAACTTTCTAAAGTACCCACAGGTTCAAAATTTAGTAACTCTGCATCGCTTAATGCTGGCTTGGTAACTATGCAACTATTTTCTACATAACGGGCAGGTCTTGTATATTCTTCCAACACATCAATAGGAGAGAAGGGGGCTTTGTATTCAAAAGGCTTTACTCTTTTTTTAGGTAAACCTCCTACCATACATTCAAAATTAGTAATCCTCATTTTTGAATTGTAGTAACCTAAAATTAAATTACTCATACCCGGTGCAACACCACAATCTACAATAGCCGTTACATTTTTTTCTTTAGCTAATTTATCTAATGCCAAAGCATCTTCTGGAAAAAAAGAGATATCCACCACATTTTTGCCAGCGTTAATTATAGCTTCTAATGCTTTGTAACCCATAAAGCCGGGTACTGCACAAATTACATAATCAAAAGGTTGAAGAAGAATTGTGTAATTTTCGTAATTACTTAAATCAGCTTTTACCGTTTTAATGGCACTATTTTTTTTGCTAAGAATTGCTAATGATTGCTCACTTACATCAAAAGAAGTAACCGAATATTTTTTTTGTAAATCAATGGCCATGGCTCTGCCCACCATTCCAGCACCTAAAATTGCTATTTGCATTTGTTGTTTTATTTTCTACTTAACTTATCTAATTTATTTGTGTATTCGTCTAATAAAGTACGAATAGCTTGTTGGGTTTTTACAGACTCTTTACCCTCCATATCTGTATTAACAATATAGTATGTGCCAATTTTTTTGTCTTTATCAAACCAAATTATTGAAAACATGCCAGGGTCGCCGCCTGTATGTCCAAAATTCCCTGTTGATCCAAAGCCCATCGTTATTCCCATATTGTATTCATCACTATATTGACTAGTATCTCTATCAATAAAATTTTCAGCTTTTAATTGTGGTGTAAAATATTCTTTATAGCTATCTTTTGTTAGTAAAGTTCCATTGCCAAAATAGCCTTTCATTAATTCAGCAACATATTTACTCATATCATTGCTTGATGTAATTATACTTCCATCAGGATAAGTAACACCAATATAAAATGGATAAGGAGTTGTTTTGTTAATATATAATCTTGAATGTTTTTTAATATCGATAGAGCGTAAACCCCAACCCGTACTTTCCATTTTTAATGGATTTAAAATATACTTTTCGGTGAAGGCATCAAATTTATCGCCTGTTGCTTTTTCTAAAACTAATGCTGCTAGTGTTGCACCCATGTTGGAGTAGTTAAAAATTTCGCCAGGTTTTTTATCTGTAAATGTGTTGGGCTTAAACCATTTTCCATTTTGCAATAACACATTTTTTAAAAAATCCTCCATAGAAACTTCAGTTGATGGAGCACTAAATTTACATTCCCCAATATCTATTTTTAAATTATGCTCTAAATTAACAGTATCAAACAAAACCCAAGCCCTATACAAATACTCTTCATTATCATTTATAGAAGATGTGTGTGTAACTAAATGTCTTATTGTTATTGGAGTTTCTTTATACTTGGGGTTTAGAATTTTAAAAGGTAAGTAATTATTAATAGGATCATCTAATTTTAATTTACCTAATTCCTGTGCTTTCAAAATAGCAATACCTATAAATGTTTTTGAAACCGAAGCAATATTTTGGATGGTGTTTTCAGTGTACTTTTCATTTGTTTCAACATTAGCAATACCAAAACCATTTTGATATAAAACCCCATTTTCATTTACTGAAGCTACTCCAAATCCATTAACGCTAACAGACTTACTAACAACAGTTAATTTTTCTGTAAGCTTATTTTGTAGTTGTATAAATTCCTTAGAATGTTCTTTATTTGAATTAACGCATGAGGTTATACAGCTAACCACTACCGCCAATTTTAAAAATTTTATCATGGAAAGCAATTTAGACAATTAAAATAAATTGAGGAGTTAAATTTCTATGCAGCTACCACCTCAATGGTAGCATTAATACCTCTATCGGTAATAGCTTCACACATTGGCTTTAAAGTATCGTAATCGCCTTCTTTCACAGCATATTTGCCGTTGTTATGTATAATTAAAGAGCATTGCTCAGCTTGTTGCTCAGAATGCCCACAAACTTCTATTAAAGTTTCAATTACCCACTCAAATGTATTCACCTCATCATTCCAAACTACTAATGAGCAATTGGGCTCTAAAAGGGTAAGCACATCTGTTTTTTCTACAACTTTTGTATTGGTATTTGCGTTGTTCATTGGTTACAAAAATATGAATTTTATAAAAAATAGGGTTAAGCATCTTTTTAGGCATTATTATTGTCTTTAAATATGAAACTTTCAAATCAATCTTCCAGTTCCTTCTCCATTGGAGAAGGGTAGGGATGAGGTTTTAAAAATGAGATTATTAAAAAGAAATAAAACCAGCACCGAAGCTACCCCTAAAAAAGGTAAGGCTATAGTATTGCCGCTGTACAACACGGCCGGTAATGGTTTATCTTTTTTAATAAGCCTTATTAAAAGTATTCGTCCTTCAAAAGTAAAAAATACCGAAGAAGCTAATTTAAAATTTAAAGCACTTCTTTACCAAATTACACAAAACAAAAGCACTTTATTTTCTTTACGTAAGGCATTACTTTCTCAATTTTTGCATACTAATTTAGTAACGGCTTTAACCGAAAATGGCATTGTAAGAGGCAGAGGCTTTGGGCAAGAGTTGATGGGTAAATTAAAGCATAAAATTTTACCAGCATTACTTACACCCAATGATTTTTTGTATGTAATCAATAAAGTATTTTACCGCAAAAATGATTATGTATGGGTTGAAAATGTTGACAACGATTTGTGGAAACAGTTTTTTGAATTACTAGGCATACAAGTTAATTTAACAGAATCTGCATTAATAAATCAACTAAACAAATCATTACAAATATTAAGTTACAGGGTAGCCACATTAGGTTTAGAAAAAGAAATAGTACAAGGCTACGAAAATATTGATGATGCTATTTATCCGTTTTTAGAGCAAAATAGATTAGTAAATAGTTATTTGGCAATTGAACCCAATTCCATTGGAGCTACGCAGCAAAAAAGAAATTTACTTAACGGAATTACAGAAGCTTTGCATAACTGCAACCAAAGTATTTTATGGATAAAAGGCCAACGAATAAAATATGGTACTAGTTTGGCTCAAACCTATGTGCTAACTAGGCTTCAACAACAAATTGATAGGTTGTTTATTATTGTAGATGTAATTGATGGCGATAATCAATTTAATACCGAACGTTTTGTTGATTATTTTAAAACAGTAATTAAAAACGAAAACAGAAAAAACTCTGTAAAAGAATTTTTAAGTGAAAATACAGGTTACTTGGCCTATCAAATTGCAGAGCATGGTGGTAGGCGTGGCGAAGATTATATTACCACCACTCGTAAAGAATTTTGGAAAATGTTTTGGAGTGCTGCTGGTGGTGGTGTAATTATTTCGTTTATAGGTGTACTAAAAAACTTATTGGGCAAATTAAGCTTAGCTCCATTTTGGCAGGGTTTTTTGTATAGTGCAAACTATTCCTTAGGGTTTATTTTAATACAAGAAACAGGTAGCACTTTAGCTACCAAACAGCCAGCTTATACAGCTAATAATGTAGCCAGTAGTTTTGATGTACAAAAAACTGGCGACCAACCCGATTTACGAAATTTGGCAATAACCGTTGCTAAAGTTAGCCGTACACAATTAGCTTCATTTGCTGGTAATTTAATGGTGGTATTTCCACTTACTTATTTATTAGCTATGTTGTTTTTTAATACAACAGGCAGTATGATAGCTAGTGGAGCAGCAGCACAAAAATTACTAACCGATCAACAACCTTTTCATAGCCTAGCCTTATTATATGCTTGCTTTACCGGCTTTTTTTTGTTTGCCAGTGGTATTATTGCTGGCTATGTAGAAAACCATGTGGTGTATGGTAAAATACCCGATAGAATGCGTAGCGGAGTAGGTTTACGCAACTTTAGTGAGAAATGGCGAAACCGTATTATTAGTTATGTACAAAATAATTTGGGGGCATTAATTGGTAATATTTCATTGGGCTTTTTCTTGGGCATGGCTGGCTTTTTTGGTAAAATGTTTGGGTTGCCATTCGATATAAGACATATAACTATTTCTGCCGCCAATGTAGCTATTGGCTTTTTTGGACTAAACCACAATATACCCTTTACCGAAATTATCTATACCATTTGGGGCGTACTTATGATAGGTTTTATAAACTTTACGGTAAGTTTTGCCTTAGCATTTATAGTGGCCGTAAAAAGCCGTGGCATTCATTTAAGGGAGTATCCAGAGTTTTTAGGATTGCTATGGCGATACCTAAAAAAATATCCAAGAGATTTTATTAAAGCACCAAAACAAAGGTTGGTGGGGGAGTTGGATTAGGTTGGAATATTAACTCAGTTTAATACTTTCCAAATTTTGAAGATTGTAAATTGATGCTGTATTGAGTTTAGTAATAATACCATTTTTCTTTTAAATGTCTAAAGCGCTTTTGAGGAATATCACTCGAATAAAAATAAAATATCCCATAGTCCATCTCTAAAGGAACACCCCAGATTGGATAAAATATTTTCTCTCTATCTTTTCGTATAAAAATTACTTTAGTTTCATTTAAGAATTGATTAAGAATGTCTATTTCGGGAATAGAAAAAATACTGTTATTATAATGTTGTTTAGAGTCATATATAAAATTCTCTTTTTTAGAGCTAATTATAGCATTAACCTTTTCAAATAATTTTTCATTTTTAGTTAAAATTGAATTGTAATGCCTGGCTATTGCCCATTCTTTAAATGTGGGTCGAAAATAAATAGTAGTCACCCCGATTAATAAAAAAAATATTATCAGTTTCAAACGATCTTTTAGAACAATCACTATAATAGATACAACTGAAATAAGAAATCCAACACCAAGAATTATAAGAGAACTAAATGGCATTGATATCCATAATAAATGGCAGGCTAAAATTGTTAACAAGCCTACAAAGTAAAAGATATATCTTAAGTGAGGTTTCATATCTGTAAGTAGTATAAAATTCAACTCATTTATGGTAAAATTTTATTGTTCTAAAATTAACTAATTAATCATAGTGCTTAAAGCCTATCTTATTTCTAGATGTTGGCTTTGCATCTTTTGCAAGTAGCTCTTTTAGTACCATAAAAATATTTTCAATGTCTTTACTGTTACCTTTTACTTCTTTTTCAAGTTTGGATAATTGTAGTAAAATTTCTTTGTGTGTAAGAGCATACTCTCTCATTTTTACAAATACCCTAACAACCCGTAAATTTACTTCAATTGCAGTTTTACTATTTAATATACAAGACAACATGGTTACACCTTGCTCTGTAAAGCAAAATGGTCTTGCTCCGCCAAAATAGCTTTTAGATGGTATCACATTCTGTGATACCATACTATCAATTTCTTTAGCAGTCATTTCAAACATAAAATCTTTTGGGAATCGGTCCGTATTTCTTTTTACAGCTTGCTTTAAGACCCTAGTTTCAATTCTAAATAATTCTGCCAAATCTTTATCAAGCATAATTTTTTCACCTCTTACAACGTAAATTCGGTTCAATATTTTCTGTTCTATAACTAAAGCTTGTAATTCTTTTTTAGTCATTATATAAATATTTGCTTGCTAAATATATATTTTTAAAGTGGTATCACAATTTGTGACACCATTTTAAACCAATGCATCACTACGTTTTACCTTTTTTCATTGTGTTGCTAAGGCTCAAATCTATAATATGCCAACGTTTAGTATTTAGCCAACCAATTAATAAAACAACCGACTAAATTCATAGCGAAACATAATAAAAAAACCTCACATCATCTGTGAGGTCTTTATTCTGTGGGAGCTACTGGGGTCGAACCAGTGACCCCCTGCTTGTAAGGCAGGTGCTCTAAACCAACTGAGCTAAGCTCCCTTTTTTAAAATTGGATTGCAAAGATAAGGCTTAAAATTTATCGGCAAAATTTTTTACAAATTTTTTAATTCAATTGCAAAGCAGGCAACCTATAAATTTGCCCATCATACACATAAATATCATCTATTTCAATAGTCCAGTATTTGTATAATGGCGATTTGGAAAGTATTTTTTTAGCATCTGCCTTAGTGGTTGCATTTATAGTGATTCAACTGCGTTGTGTATCTAAGCTTACAGCGTAAGAGTCAATAATATTCTTTTCTATTAAATTATTAATTAATACCCTATGCGGTGGCACAAGCGTCATAAACTGGTCATCCATTTCAAAATGAATTGTAACCTGATATTTATTAAGTAGTTTATCTTTTAAATTTTCCATTCTGTAATCGAATTTACCAAATCTTGATTATATGCAGCTGTTATTTTTATATAATTATCTGTATAACCCTCCACCATACCATTACTATTATTTTTTTCAAACAATACCTTACGTGTTTGCCCAATATGCTGGTTGGTAAAATATTGCATTTTTTGGTAACTAAGGTTTCTTAGCACTTTGTTTCTTTCATTACGTATATGTATGGGTACAACAGGTTTAATGTCTAATGCTGTAGTGTTATCTCTTTCGCTATAAGTAAATACATGGAGGTAGCTAACATCTAAGTCAGTTAAAAATTGTACGGTTTCCATAAAATCCTCATCCGTTTCGCTAGGAAAACCTACAATAACATCTACTCCAATACAACAATGTGGCATTAATGTTTTTATTAAGCCCACTCTTTCTGCATACAATTCTCTTTTATATCTTCTTTTCATCATACCCAAAACCTTATTGCAACCACTTTGTAGCGGAATATGAAAGTGGGGCATAAAGCGTTTGCTATTGCTTACAAACTCTACAATTTCGTTGGTTAATAAGTTAGGCTCAATAGATGATATTCTAAAACGTTCAATTTCCTCAACCTTATCTAATTCAGTTATCAAAGAAAAAAAATTCGCTTTTTTCTTCGCTACTATCTTCTCGTCACCCTTCTCCTTTAGGAGAAGGGAAGGGGATGAGGTAAAATCGCCTAAATTAATACCTGTTAAAACAATTTCTTTACCACCACTTTCGGCAATGCTTTGCACATTGGTAATTACATTTTCAATACTATCACTTCTGCTTTTGCCTCTTGCCATAGGTATGGTACAAAAGCTACAGCTATAATCGCAACCATCTTGTACTTTTAAAAATGTTCTTGTTCTGTCATTAATGGAGTGAGATGCTGTAAACACATTTACATCTTCTATTTCGCAACTACAAATTTTTGTACTATCGCCTTTAGTTATTTCTTTTAAATGCTGAGTAATGTTGAATTTTTCGGCAGCACCCAATACCAAATCCACACCCGGTATTTCGGCAATTTCTTTAGGTTTTAGTTGGGCATAGCATCCTGTAATTACTACCATGGCTTCAGGTGCTTTGCGTTGAATTCTACGAACCAATTGCCTACATTCTTTATCTGCATTTTCGGTAACGCTACAAGTATTTATTACATATACATCAGCCACTTCATTAAAATCTTTTTTAACAAAGCCATCATTTTCTAAAAGCCTTCCAATAGTGGAAGTTTCAGAAAAATTGAGTTTACAGCCCAAAGTATGTAATGCCACCGTTTTTTGCATGGCTGCAAAGATAGCAAAAAAGGCATCTTTTAATTTATTAGCAAGGGTTTTAATCTTCCAGTTCCCTCTCTTTAGGAGAGGGGTTGGGGTGAGGTTTAAAACCGTATTTTTGCATTTGAATTATTATGCTTAAAAAATATTTGCCATATATTGCTTTATTAGCCGCAGCTGCTTTGCTTTTTTATGTAAAACAGCACCAACGGGGTGCTAGAAAAAAGCAAAATACAGAACAAACTAATAAAAGAATAACTGTAAATCCTCCTTCGCCAGCCGAAAATCAAAACAGAGCTGAAGGGTTTGATAGAAATTACAGCAATTTGGTAATTACCAAACATGCCCGTTGCCGCATGGCTTGTAGGCATATTGATGAAAGTGAGATAAAAGAAATTTTACAAAATGGTCGTGTAAATGTAAATAAGATAGAAGATGATGCTAGAGGGAAAACATTTCCGGTAGAAGGTACAACACACGATAACCAACGAGTACGTATTGTATTTGCACCTAAGCCCAATGGCGAAATGGTGGTGGTTACTTGT
>JAGNRZ010000154.1 GCA_017988335.1 Ferruginibacter sp. | reverse complement strand
GCCATTACATTTAAATTGTCCAAACTAAACTCACCTTTTTTATCGGTAAGCATTCCACTTACAACTATATCTTTTCTTTTTTTAGTAGCCGTATCCATTTTGTTTTGAATTAATTGCACAGAGGCAAATTCAATGGCTTTGTTGTTGTTATCTACTATTTTACCGTAAAATCTACCTACGTTCATAGATTGACCACCACCTGACCTACCGCCCATGCCCGGCATTTGAGCTACAGTTTTAAAAATTGAAAATGTGGTAAGTAGTACCGTAATTGCTGCTATTTGTAATATTTTCATCTTATTCATTATGACAAAATAATGACAAAAATGTTTAACCATTAAAATTTAAAGTATGAGTGGCAATATAGATGTAGAAACGATGGAAATTGTTAATTATTTGTTACTTATGTATGTAATTGCAATTTGTATTAATCCGATAATAAAACCTAAAACTCCACCAATTATTTCAACAAACTTAAACTCCTTTTTCATAATGTCGTTTAAAATTTGTTCCAATTTAGCACTTGAAAAACCAGTCACTTTTTCGGTTACAATTTTTTCTAAATCAAGCTCTGCTTGCAAATTGCCCATGTAATTTTTCATGATAGAAGGAAATAGTGTTTGTAACTCGGTAGTAAAAGCAGTTTTTAATTGGTTAATTGTTTTATCACCAATAAACATACTTAGCATAGGGAATGTATCACTAAGTTTTGTTCTTAAAAAAGTATCAATATGTTGTTCTACCTGCGGTAAAAGTTTTTCAATGTTTTCGGGTTTGGTTATTTTTTGTTCAATATCACTAAAAGATAATAATTCGTTACTAACTAATTTGCCCAGTTTTTCTGCAAATTGTTTTTGCCTTTTAGGAAAAATGCCATGAAAAGTAATGCCCAAAATACGTTTGGGTTCTTTTGGGTGAAATAACATTTTTATAGCAATCCAATTAGTAAACCAACCAATAAAGGCAGAAATAATAGGAATTGATAATAACCAAACACTCATTTAATTAAATATTATGTAGCAAAGAAACAGGATTTAGAAAATCATTCAAAATGTATTGCCATCTTTATTTCAAAATAGGCCTTAAACTATTTTGAAATATTAGATGGTATTATGCCGATATTACAAAGTGTTGGGCTAAATACTTTTTATTTTCGGCATAATTTTGTACAAAAGGGTAATTGTATTATTTTTGCTGCCCAATAAATGGTAGTCGTAGCTCAGTTGGTTAGAGCATCAGATTGTGATTCTGAGGGTCGGGGGTTCGAGCCCCCTCGATTACCCAAAAAAAGCATCTTAGCAATAAGGTGCTTTTTTTTTGCCCTAAACTTAGTACTAACTACTTTGTACTTAATACTAATTTCCCCTTTAACAAAAAATTATACGAAATTTTACGTACGGTAAACTAAAAGCAATTGTTTTACGTTATTTTTACGTATGCACAAAATTGCAGATTTTATTATGAGTAAGAAGTTTTTAACAGTAATGCTGGTATTAACAGCAGCTAGCTTATTTATTGCATTTAGTACCCAAGGTAAAAATGATAGAGACGACAATCCAAAATCAAAGTATGCCAAAGTGCTGCGTAATGTTGGTATTATTTTAGAAGAAGGGCATTATAGTCCTAAAAAAATTGATGACGCATTTTCTAAATTAGCGTTTAAAAAATTTATAGAGGAGTTAGATAATGATAAAAATATTTTATTACAACCAGATGTTGAGGCATTAAAAAAATACGAAACAAAGATTGATGATGAAATACATGGAGCAGAAATTAAATCTTTTTTTGATGCTAATGACATTTATGTAAAAAGATTGAATGAGGTAACGGCTATATTTAATCCCATATTAGCAAAGCCATTTGATTTTACTAAAGATGAAAAAATTGTATTAGACCCAGAAAAAGTAAATGCCCCAAAAAATGAAGAAGAAAGAAAAGAGGTGTGGCGTAAGCGTTTAAAATATATGGTGTTATCAAAGTATGTGGATTTTCAAGAAGATAGAGAAAAGAATAAAGACAAAAAAGATTTTAAAGTAAAAGCAGATAGCACTTTAGAAAGAGAAGCAAGAGAAGCTGTAAAAAAGCAAATGGATAAGTATTTTACGGCTAAAGTAAAAAGAGAAACTAAAGATGAAAACTTTAGCACTTTTGTAAATGCAATTACAGTTTCAATGGATCCTCATACCAATTATTTTCCACCAGTTGATTTACGCTCTTTTAATGAGCAAATGAGTGGTACTTTTTTTGGTATTGGTGCTCAATTAAAAGATGACGAAGGCAAAATAAAAATTGCAAGTTTAATTACAGGTGGTCCAGCATGGAAACAAGGTGATTTAAAACCCGAAGATGAAATTATTAAAATAGCACAAGGTGATGCCGAACCTGTTGACGTAGTGGGTTATGATGTGCCAGATGCTGTTAAATTAATAAGAGGAGCAAAAAAAGGGTCTATTGTAAAACTTACTATTAAAAAGCCAGATGGTAGTACTAAAGTAATAGCTATAGAAAGAGATAAGATTGAACTAGAAGATACATTTGCCAAAAGTGCTGTAATTAATGGCGATAAAAAAATAGGCTATATTTATTTACCTGAGTTTTATGCCAGAAACCCTAATGGTGGTAGAGATTGTAGCGAAGATGTAGCCAATGAAGTAAAAAAACTAAAAGCCGAAAATGTAGATGGTATAATAATAGATTTAAGAAGCAATGGTGGAGGCTCGTTAAATGAAGTAGTAAAAATGACTGGCTTATTTATTGAAGAAGGTCCTGTAGTGCAAGTAAAAAGCAGAGGAGAAAAACCATATACTTGGAAAGATAAAGACAAATCTGTTTTATATGATGGTCCACTAACAGTAATGGTTAACGAATTTAGTGCTAGTGCATCCGAAATATTTGCAGCAGCCATACAAGATTATAAAAGAGGCGTAATAGTAGGTAGCACATCTACCTATGGCAAGGGTACAGTACAACGCCAAATACCTTTAGCACCAGAGGGAGGCAGCTCACAATTATTTGGTGGAGGTGCTAAAGAAGATGAATTGGGAAGTATAAAGCTTACACTACAAAAATTTTATAGAGTAAACGGGGGTAGTACTCAGCTAAATGGTGTAACATCTGATATTGTTTTACCAAGTATGTATGAGTATTTAAAAGTAAGAGAAAAAGATAATGCTACTAGCTTGGCTTGGGATGAAATACCAAAGGCAGAATATACACCTTCTAACACATCTATAAGTAATGCGGCAAGTAAGTATTTTAAAAATAATGAAAGCACTACGTTGGGTAAATTAAAAGTAACGTTAGATCAAATTCAAAAGCAAAACGATAAAGAGTATCCTTTAAATATTGTAAAGTTTAAAGAAGATCAAAAAAATATAAAAACTTTACGTAAGCAGTTAGACGATTTAACAAAGCTTACAAAAGAATTAAGTGTAAATAATAACACTACAGACACATTGGCTGCCGATGCTCCAAAAGATAAAGTAGAAAAAAATAAAACTTGGTTAAAAAGAATTGGTAGCGATATTTACATTGACGAAACAGTAAAAATTATGCAGAATATGATAGCCGATTTTGCCACAGTTAAAGTGAAGTAGGTAAAAGTAATTAAAGTATATAAAGTAAATAAAGAAACAGCTGCTTGTTATCAAGCGGCTTCTTTATTATAGACATACAAATTGTATTATGCTATTTAGCCTTTTAAATTGCCCGATTTTTGTCATTTCGACCGCAGGGAGAAATCTATCTTATACACTATGATTAGATTTCTCCCTGCGGTCGAAATGACTGGGCATTTTAAAGTCTAAGTGGTATTACTCTAAAAAAACTTCATACATAATATTACTACAAATACCTTTCCTCTGCTACTTTTTTATGATGATAAAAATGCCCTAAAAGAATAAAGCCAGCACTAATTACAGTTAATGGATTATTGTTAGCTAAACCGCTTTTTTGCAAAGCTTCGTTACTAAAGCTTTTAAATAATAATATTGTACTTTGCCTAACAGCTAAAAATTCTTCCACCAAACTTTCCCAGCTTCTATCATTAGCGTTTGATTGGCTAGCATATTCATCTTCATCAAACCCAAGTACCGAGTTTTTTTCACCTCTGGCAATACACAATGCTCTATAAATAAAAATACGTTCTGTATCTGTTATGTGTAATAGCATTTCCTTTAAGGTCCACTTACCTTCGGCATAAGCGTAGGTTTGCTTTTCTGTAGGTATAGATGCTAAAAAAGATTTTATAATTGGCAATTGATTTTCAAAAGCTGTAAACAAGTCATCTTCCGGCACTTGATTTACATATCTTTCATAATAGTTTAAGTAGGTGATGGGTGAAGGCTTTTGCATAAACAGAAATTTATTTTTTAAAAATCAAATGTACTAAATTATTTAGTATAACATAATATAATATTTTATCAAGTATGTTGATATTGAAAAAATAATTATCAAATTGTTAGGATTATAAAAACAAATACTTATCTTTCATTTGCTTAGCAAACTTTCCTCGGAAAAATACAACCTTATTTATTGGAACAATCAACTGCATTGTTATTGACTTGTCAATAATGGTATAGGAAATTTTTATTTTAAAACCGTTGATTATTTGGCTTAATCAATATTAATAACAAAAACAAAGAAACAAGTATGAAGAAAATTTACGTATTGCTCGTAGCAATTTTGATGATTGCTGTGAGTACATTTTCCCAAAATGTTACTGTTAATCCAGGTGCAGGAAGCTATCCCGACTTAGCAAGTGCATTTGCAGCTATTAACGCAGGTACACACACAGGTGCTATCACTGTTGACATTATTAACAATACTACAGAACCTGTTACAGGTGCAATATTAAATGCTAGTGGTGCAGGTGCTGCATCTTACACAAGCATTTTAATGCAACCCAGTGGTGGGGCATGGACAATTACAGGTGCTGCAACAGCTGGGCTACCTTTAATTGACTTAAATGGTGCAGACAATGTAACCATTGATGGCTTAAATGCTGGAGGTAACTCACTTACTATTTCTAACACTACCGTTTCGGCTACTTCGGGAACAAGTACAATTCGATTTCAAGCAGATGCTACCAGTAATACCATAACTAATTGCAGTATTTTAGGATCTTCAACTATGGCTGTAGGCACTAACGGAGGTAATATTTGGTTTGGATCGGCAGCGATAACAACCGGAAATGATAATAATACTATTTCAAATTGTAATATCGGGCCTGCTGGAGCTAATTTGCCATCGAAGGGAATTTATTTTTCAGGATCAACAACAACTGCAGTGGTAAATAATAGCGGAATTGTCATTAACAATAATAATATATTTGACATTTTTCAGGGGGGTGTAGAAAGTGCCGCTATATATTCAACTACAGGCACCACAGCTAATACAATTACCAATAATAGGATTTATCAAACAGCTTCACGTACTTACACCGGAACATTCACACATACCGGAATCAAAATCATAAACTCAACCAGTGCTGCTGGTTTTACAATAACCGGAAATATTATTGGTTATGCTTCTAATACACAAACAGGAACTTATACTTTAACAGGCTCTACAGGGAAATTTGTAGGTATTCTTTTTAGTGGACTTACAGGGGGGACAATTTCAAATATTAACACTAATACTATAGCTTCTGTAAGTATGACAGGTGTGACTTCAAGTGGCACTAGCACATCTAGTCCTTTTACAGGGATTTTACTTAGTAATGGCTTAGCCAATGTAAATAGTAATACAATCGGAAGTCAATCTGTAACCGGTTCATTAACTTTTTCTACTACAACTACTGCAGCAACAGATGTTCACGGAATTTATTTATTTCCTTCAGACAATACTACTTTGAATTCAAATACTATAGGAGGCCTTACTGCTAATAATGCTGGAGCTACTGGAGCGTATATTGTTTATGGGATTCGGTCAAACCAAGGTACATCGTTAACTTGGGCAGCAACATCTAATTTAGTAGGAGGTACAATTGCAAACTCAATACAAAACAATTCTACATCTACAACAGCCCAGTTAATGGGCATGGCTTCTAATGGCACTTTTGCCTCAATTGGTAATTTAACTTCAAATATTGTTAGAAATTTAACTGCAGCTGGTGGAACAGGAACTTCAGGTAGTGCATCGGTTATTGGTATTTTGATGAATAATACTACACCTAATCACACCATTTTACAAAATGTAATTTCGAACTTAACAAATACGAATACCACTGCTGCTACAACAGTAACAGGTATTCAATTTACAGGCGGTACTTCAAATACAGTTCAACGTAATTTTATATATGGTTTAACAAGTGCAACCA
>JAGNRZ010000153.1 GCA_017988335.1 Ferruginibacter sp. | reverse complement strand
ACAGCAATATGGCTAAAGATGCTGGTGTAACTATTGTAGATAAAGCTACGGGCAAACGCACAGCCGATATGTTATTGGGTGATAAAACCAGCCCCGATTATACTATTGATGATTTAGGAAAAGTAATCTACTATCATTCGGATGGTAATACAATTGAAGGGTTTAAGTTTTAATACTGGTACATTAAATTAAAACTGGTAAAATATCTTTTCCAGTATAATTTGAAACTCTTGAAAATATTTTTTTAAAAAATTTATTGAAAAAAATAATTATTATTGAGTATTATTAAACAGGTTAAAATGAAAATAACTTTTATTGCTGCTATTCTATTGATAAGTGTTAATATTAGTAATGCACAAACCCAACCTCCAAAAGGCCCTGCAGCAAATAAAGCAATAAAAGCTTATAGTGCCGGCGACATAGACCAGTTGGCAAAAGATTTACCTGCAATGGTTTCGGCTTTCCCCACTCATCCCTTTACTATATTTTTCAAAGCTTTTGTTGCAGATAGAAAAGATAATAATGTACAGGAAGCCCTGAAAGGATATTCAGAAGTAATAAAGGCGGCACCCGATTTGATGGAGCCTTATTTATACCGGGCTATTATCTTTAATGAAAAAGGCATGTATGAAAAAGCTATTGAGGATATGACCAATGCTATAAAAAACGACGACCAAAAACAATCTAACTTATACACTCTGAGAGGCGAAATTTATGATTATGCCGGAAAACAAAACGAAGCTTTTGCTGATTTTAAACAGGCAATACTAATATCGCCATCAATAGCTAAAAATTATCGGGGACTTAAAAGCACATCATTTAGCATTAATAAAAATGAGGAAGCGGCAGCTATACTAAAAAAAGCCATTGAAGGCACTGAAGCAGAAAATGCCGGTGTATGGGCCGTATGGGCTGATATTAACCTGCGTACAAAACAATTTAGTGTTGCTGATAAGGCTTTTGACAAATCCATTTCGTTAAGTGCTGCTCACCACACTACTACTGAGCAACCCGATGCGAATACTTATAACAGTGCAGCCATAGCAGCGTTGAATACAAATAATATTTCCAAAGCAAAGCAACTGGCAGAAAAAGCTGTGGCGGTATCACCCAAAGACCATATTTATTATTGTAACCGTGCCGAAATAAGTTATAGTGATAAAACATGGGAGGAGGTTTATACCTGGGCGCAAAAAGCATTGCAATTAAATCCAAAGAGTGCCCGGGCAAATATGCTAATGGCCGTTGGTGTTAAACTAACTAACCGGGGCGATGCTTTAAGTAAACAATATGAGTATAAATCAAAACAATTGCAGGCCGAAGGTGTGCAGGACTAATTCTTAAATTAGGATTAATGAAAAAATATTTGTTTATAATTCTGCTTTCTTTTTCATCTGCTGCAAAAGCACAATGCCTCTCCGGCGATTGTAAAAACGGCTGGGGAAAAATGGATATGGGTTATGCCATTTATGAAGGGCAATTTAAAAATGGTAAGCCGGATGGTAACGGTACTATGGACTATGGCAATGGCGATAAATACCAGGGGCAATGGAAAAACGGGGCAGAGCATGGAAGAGGATTGTTGTACGAAAAAAATATAGCCACACAAATAGAATATGATAATGGGGTAAAGATTGGAAAAGTAAAACCATTGGTTGCGATAGGTACTGATGGTGTTGAAAAACAGAAAGAAGATATTAAAGGTTGTATAAGCGGCGATTGTGCCAATGGGTATGGCGTAATGGAATTTCCCAGCGGCAACCGCTACGAAGGCAATTTTAAAAACTACCAGTTTCATGGTAAGGGAAAAATGAATTTCAAAGGCGGTAATTATGTTGACGCTGAATTTGTAGAACATGCCCCTAAAACCGGCGTATTTTATTATATAGAAGGAGACACAAAATTTACCGGCACATTTGGCCCAGATGGGCAACCCGTTTCCGGCACCTATGTAAGTGGGGCCACTACAGGCATTGTGGAAGTGGTAAACCGTTCTATTACATCAGTAAAAAACCCCCGGCAAGATTCGTTAATAAAAGCATTAAACGAACCGCAAAAAATGCAATGCAGGTCTTGTGGTGGCAAAGGCGGTAGCGGTTCTACCACACCCGGTTCGTCAACTACATTGGGGGGTATAGGTCACACTACTCCTTATAATGGTTATGTAACCTGGGATTATCCACCACAAACATTTAGCAGGCCCAGCACTTATACTTATTCTTCCTGCTCAATATGTAATGGCAAGGGGTATACTACTTATTAATTTATAAAATTAGAAAAATGAAATCAATTTTTTTAGTAATATCATTTTTTACAGCCTCGATTTTATTTGGTCAAAATCCGATAAAGAAATATCCGATAAAGGCACCATTCTCAATTTTTCATCAGCGTACAATGATATTCAATAGTAAGTTTAATGAAGAAAAACGAATAAAAGAAGCATTGGTAGATACAAAAACGATGACAGAAAAACAACTAAACACAGCCTTTAAATATGCTCAATTATCTGAATATCCGGAGGCATTAAATACAATTGACAAATTATTGAATATAAATGATGCTAAAGCCTGGAATTATAAAACATTTTGGATTGGAAGCTGGACCGAATTTTTCCCCTCTATTAGAAATTTTAGACAAATGCATTTGATATGGATACCTAAAGAAGAAAACCTTCATATGGAAGCAGAGTATCTTCCAAAAACAGATGATGGCTTTTATATGGTTGTCAGGTCTCTGGATGATGATGAAGTACCATTTTCCCCAGCTCCAACTGTGGCTGTAAATAATGTTGTGCAAAAACTTTCTTCAAAAAAAATACAGCCGGCAGAAAAATTAGCTGATATGTACAATATGATAATGCCCGGTTATGGACATAGTATGGGAGGCTTTTATCCTGAATTGAAAAATACATACAAACTAACTGATGATGAAATTGATATTATTTCAAGAAGCACTTCTATTAATGGCTGGCCAGACAGCATTAATCGCACTAATTGCAGGGGATTAGCGTATCCTAAAATCAATGACTATAATTATGTAAAACTGGCAGAAGCTGTAGGGGAGTATGGTGTTAATGCATTGTTTTGGGTAATGCCAAATCAAACTTTTGCAACTGGATTTCAACCTAAGTCTGAACTGGGATACTTCTTTGTTGCAGAAATAAATAAAAAAGAAGCGAAAGTTATTTTGGAAAAAGAAGATTTAGCATTTTTAAATTCTCCTTGGTGGTTTAAAAACGTAAGTTCCACAACATGGTATGACCCTTCTACATTAATTCTTGGCAACAGTTCTGGTTCAATAGCATCTTCCTCATCATCGTCAAACAACAATAACGGCTTTACCACCACTACAGTAAACGGAATTACTATCGCCACCACAAAACTTGATAGATGGGATTATAAATCTGGAGTAATAATATTGTATTATGGTGAAAATAGGATTGTACGAAACTGTTATTTATACACAGTTAAGTTTAAAAAAGACGAAAGCGAAGAAAGTGTTGCTGCCGAATTGAAGGCGAAAATAGCAGCCTATGACCCCTATATGCATTTTGAATTTAAAGAAGGCTATGATTGTAATAGCGCACAAGGGTATTTGCTAAAAAAAGGAGTTAATAAAATGAGTATAAGCTCATGTAGATAAAGCAGAGATTAGGTGCAATAACAATCGGGAATCAACATGTTAATTTATTGAATAGAAAAATAATTATGAAATATATTATTACTGTAATCTTATTTGTATGTGTATTAACAAATCTAAATGCACAGGAAGTACAGGTGGCTACTGCCAAGCTTGACCGATTAAATTATAAAAAAGGTGTGGTTATCTTATATTACGGCACTAACCGGGTTGTTAGTTATTGTAATTTATGGGATGTTAAATTTAAAAAAGAAGATAGCGAAGAAAGAATAGGCAACTTACTAAAAGATAAAGTAGCTGCTTATGACCCTTATATGTATTTTGAATTTAAAGAAGGGTTTGATTGTAATAATGCAACCGCTTATTTACAAAAGAAAGGAGTAAGCAAAATGAGTATTAGCGGATGCACAAGTATAGATTTTTCAGAAAACGCCAATGGCAAATTTAATACAGATGGTTTACTTGGCTACAAACCAAAAGCAGAAGAGAATGGTTACTTAGATGAATTAGAAACCTATGCCTCTTTAAACGTACAAAAAATATTTAAAGCCGAAAATGAACGCCTTTTAAAGGAGGGATGGGTACGCATTGCAGGACGGCTTCAGCAAACCAATGGCGGCGATTATCCGATTGTAAAAGCATTTGCCCACAATCCGGCCACTACCTATACTATTATAGCCGGGCTAACAAGGGGCCCCGGAATACTAAAGCTGCTACACAATGTAAAAGGGGGAGCTGTGCTGGCATCAAGTGAAAAGAAGGATAATGAACTAATGATGATTGCCGATTATCATAACGACAGGTCATTTGATAATAAATTAGCTGTTGCATTACTGCCGAATGATAAAACAAATTCTCAGCCCGGTGGTTTTTTAATTTATGGAAGAGCGGTTGATTTTAAAAGAGATTTTGAAGCTGTACTTGCAGATGCTCCCAATGGTTTTAGTAATTTAAAAAAGGCACAAAACGGAACAAATGAATTTGGACCTGTTTATTATGCCCCATACAGTTTTGGTGGATTAGACCACGAAATATTTAATCATGCTGAACTCGGAATGATTTATCGCCAAACATTTAATATTGGTTCGCAAAATGCAAAATATGCTGAAGCGGAAATTGATAAAGTGCTTACACAAGAAGCATTTTCCGGAAAATATAGAATTAAAGCAACAAAGTTGGGTAATGGTGCAGATGTTACGCAACTGTATGAAGGCGAAAAATTGGTCTTTTATAAAATTGCAGATAAAAATACCAACCTGCTTGAATATTATTTTCTTTCTAAAGACGTTAAAAAGATACCCCATGTAAAAGCAGACAGGCGGACGATTACAGATTTAAATGGAAGAATTACCAATACGGCTTTTAGTAACGATAGCAAGATGTTTGCTGTATCTAGTTCTGGAGACGGAAATACTGGTCAGATAAAAATATTTGATACCGAGGCAGAAACAGAAATTACAACTATCTCAGGGGTTAATAGCCACTTTGCCATATTTGCGCCAGATAATAAATCCTTATACAGTCATGTAATGGGTAAGGGCCTGTTGCAACTGGACGTACAAACAGGAAAAACATTGCGTACCCTGATGAAAGACACGGTGGGTAAAATTTTATTTGTTGCCGATATATCGCCAGATGGTAAAATGCTGGCTGCGGGCTCATACTTCGGCGAAATATTTTTATATGATTTAGCTACTGGTAAGCGTACTGCCGTAATAAAAGAAAATCCCGATAACAGACTTGTACTGCGTACCCGTTTTTTAGATAACAGTACATTAGTATCTGCCGGTGGGGATTTTGTAAAAACATGGGATTTAAAAACCCGTAAGGCAATTGTAACAATAGCACCACCGGCAGCAGAAAAAAAATTAGTAGTAGATATTGCAACCGCTGCCAAAAGAGTGTTTTGCACCTATCAAAAAAATATGTTTGTGTATGATGCATTAACTGGTAAACAACTTGCAACTTATGATTTGGGAAATTTTTACTCTGCCCATTTTCAAACCAACGGAGAGCTGGTATTATGCTCAAGTTCAGAAGGTATTTATGCTTTTAACGGTGAGTTAAAATGTAACCCAGAAAGTAACGGTCAGCGGTTTCCGCATCAAATGGAAATGATGATAAGTGATAACAAAAAATCAAAAGTGGTAGTGGTGGGCAGTAATAAAGTAATAATTTCGGATTACAGCTATTTTGTAAATATGGCAGGTGTGCCAAAAGAAGAAACCGTAAAACAACTGCCTACCGAAGCGCCCAATAAAAATCCAACAAAAGTTTCGCCCCAAAAGCAGCCAGATTTTATTGACAAATCCAAAAACTACCTTTTTAAAAATTGGGAAGAAGCCAAAAATAAATATAGCTGGAACTGGTTAGAAACACCTGCTGATGATAAAAATGTTTATCGCTTTTTCTTTAATTTCTCATCTGGCTTTAATAACCCCGACAGTTCACATTTATCCATTAATCAAAAAGCAGATGATTATACATGGACACTTACAAAACCAAATGCAAACAAACCTGTTAATTATACTTTCTCTGCAATAGTAGGAATGGCCGAAAATAAAAACAATGACTGCGGACAGGGCCTTATAATACAATATAGAGATGGAAAAAAAGATGAGCTGGCTCGTTTGTACTTTATTATAAACCCCATCAAGCAAACCTATTGGTTTGGCAGCTATAGCCCTGGTAAAAATGAGTGGGCAACACATAACCATTACACAGGTAACACCTACAATATT
>JAGNRZ010000152.1 GCA_017988335.1 Ferruginibacter sp. | reverse complement strand
ACTTACACAGCATAGGCATTGTAAGGCGTGAAAAGCCAGAAACACTTTCACATACATTACAAGACTGCATAGCCAATAATATGCAGTTACATTTTGTTAGTAGAGAAGAATATGATAAACAAAATAAAGCTCATTATTTACAAACCTTGCAACAACAATATAGCAATGCAATTATTATTCCAGAAGGTGGATATGATAGTTTAGGAAGTAAAGGGGCTTCATTAATTGCAGATAGTATTAATGATAATCTTTATACCCACATTTGCCTTGCAGTAGGCACTGCCACTACATTAAGTGGAATTTTGCAAAAAGTAAATTGCAAAGTAATTGCCATACCTATATTAAAAGGAATGAAAGATATTGAGGATAGAATATATGAGCTAACTCAAAAAAAATTTACACCAGACAAGTTAATTATTTGGGATAATTACCATTTTGGTGGGTATGCAAAAAGAACAAAACAGCTTATAGATTTTATAAATAATTGCTGGACAAAATATACACTACCACTCGATTTTGTTTACACAGCAAAAGCCTTTTATGGAATTCTTGAAAATATAAGAATGGACTATTTCCCCAAAAATTCAAATATTTTGTTTCTTCATACTGGTGGCTTACAAGGAAATTTATCGTTGCCTCCTAAAACATTGTTATTTTAGTTTTAACAACCCTTTATATTTGCAAATCAAAATAAAGTGGCAATTTTCGGCATTAAATAATATGAAAAACCTTATCAGGCTTATATTTTTTTCTTTTTTGTTGCATGCTAAAAATGCAGCGGCTCAAACTATATTGCCAAATATTAGTGTTAAAAATAGTAGCAACAAAATAATTATAAGTTGGAAAAACGATTACCATCTTCCAATTGCTACTATTAACATACAGCGATCGTTTGACTCGTTAAAAAATTATACTACAATAGGCACTGTACTCAACCCCCAAGCTATTGAGAATGGATTTGGAGATAACAAGCCACCTTATAACAGAATGTACTATCGCCTTTTTATTGCATTTGAAGGAGGTACTTATGTGTTTAGTAATATAAGCAGGCCAGAAAAAAATAAATACTACCCTATTGATATAGTAAAAAGCAACGACACTCTTAAAAATGAATCTAAAGTTGATAATACATTTATCTACTCAGATGATGAACAAAAATTATATAGGGATAGTGCAGGTGTAAAAGTATTAATCAATAAGCCTAAAACAGATGTTGGAAAAATTCAGCCTAAAACAAATATTCCAGAAATTAAAACTCCCAAAATAATAACCTACCCTAGCAATAGAATATTTACAGCAAAAAATAATGTTGTAGTTATTGACTTACCAGATGCTGATATAAAAAAATACAGCATTAGGTTTTATACCGAAACAGATGAGTTTTTATTTGAATTAAACAAAATACCTAGCAAGTATTTAATTATAGAAAAAGTAAATTTTGAACGCAGCGGTTGGTACAATTTTGAAATATTTGAAAATGGCGTATCAATAGAAAAAAATAAATTTTTTGTACCAAAGGATAGCAAAAAAAATCAAAAACCATAATATTTAGCTCATATCTACATTAAAAACTTTAGCAAAATTTTGCTTTAGTATTTCTTTTGTTTCTTCGTAATCTATTTTATGCCCCAACTCTTTTTCAATAGATGTTACTTGCTTGTTTTGAATACCACAAGGAATAATATTGTTGAAATAACTTAAATCTGTATTTACATTCAATGCAAAGCCATGCATTGTAATCCAACGGCTACAACGTACACCTATGGCACATATTTTACGTTCTTTACCTGCTACATCAGGCTCAATCCATACACCAGTTTCGCCTTTGCTTCTGTCGCCTTTAATACCATACTCTGCAATAGTTTTAATAATTACTTCCTCTACATTGCGTAAATATTTACCTATGTCAGTATAAAAATTTTCAAGATCTAAAATAGGATAACCCACTATTTGTTGCAAGCCGTGAAAAGTAATATCGCCACCTCTATTGGTATTAAAAAAAGCAATGTCATTTTGCTCTAATTCTTCATCACTCATTAATACATTTTCTTTTTTGCCGCTTTTACCAAGGGTGTAAACGGATGGATGCTCACAGAAAAGAAGGTGGTTTACTGTTTGAGGTTTGGTGATTGTACTCTCTAACTCTAAACTTTGTACTTTTCCCTCTGTACTTCTTAACTGTCTTTTTACCTCTAAATTTGCTAGCAACAACTCTTCTTGATAATCCCAAGCCTTTTTGTATTCAATTATGCCTAAGTCTTTAAATATAACTTGCTGTTTATCCAACTCAATTGTTTTATTTTGCAAAGATAAGTTGGAAAGTTCATAGCCTATAGTTCATTGTTCATGGACTACAACTATGAACTATGATCTATGAACCATGAACCAGTAATATGAACGAAATAGAACAAGATAACGACGAACTTTACGAAAAACTCTCCATTACCATAGATAAAGGGCAAGAGCCTTTGCGTATAGATAAATTTTTAATGCAGCGTATTGAAGGTGCTACCCGTAATAAAATACAACAAGGTATTGATGATGAAATGGTATTGGTAAACGATAAGCCTGTAAAAAGTAATTACAAAGTAAAGCCATATGATAAAGTGGTGGTGTTTGATGATAGTAATCCTGAAAGTAGCGATATTATACCAGAAAATATTCCACTGCAAATTGAATATGAAGATGATGATATTTTAATCATCAACAAGCCTGCTGGCATGGTAGTACACCCAGGTAGCGGCAACCCAAATGGCACATTGGTAAATGCTGTAGCCTATTATTTGCAACAGCAAAACCCTAACCTTACCGAAAACGATTTATCAAGATTTGGATTGGTACATCGTATAGATAAAAATACTAGCGGCCTTTTAGTAATGGCAAAAACACAGGCTGCTATGAGTGATTTAGCCAAACAATTTTTTAACCACACCGTACACCGCCGCTACAATGCTTTGGTATGGAGAGATTTTGAGCAAGATGAAGGTACTGTTGTTGCCAATGTAGGTAGACATCAACGATTTAGAAAATTATTTACAGCTTACCCAGATGGTGATTTTGGAAAAGATGCTATTACTCATTACAAAATATTAGAACGATTTAATTATGTAACACTGGTTGAGTGCAGGCTTGAAACTGGACGTACTCATCAAATACGAGTACACATGCAATTGATTGGTCATCCATTGTTTAATGATGATTTTTATGGTGGAGATAAAATTGTAAGTGGTACAGTGTTTACAAAATACAAACAGTTTGTAGATAATTGCTTTACTCTTTGTCCACGACAGGCTTTACATGCAAGAGAATTAGGTTTTATACATCCTACTACAAAAAAGCAAATGATGTTTACCAGTGAATTACCTGCTGACTTAACTGCTGTGATTGAGAAGTGGAGAAAGTATGTAGCTACTAAATAGTTTTTATTCAATTGCTTTTTTCACTAAAGCCGCTAACACAGCTCCTACAATTGGTGCTACCACAGGTATCCAGCTATAACCCCAATCGCTATCTCTTTTGTTTTTTATGGGTAAAATAAAGTGCATAATTCTGGGGCCCAAATCTCTGGCAGGGTTTATGGCATAGCCTGTGGGGCCGCCTAATGATAACCCTATACCTAACACTAATAAGGCTACTGGCAAAGCACTTAAGGGTCCTAATTCAACTGATGCTTTACTATTGCTAAGCATAAGTACACTAAACATAAGTACAAATGTGCCAATAACTTCTGTAATAAAATTATGTACCGTATTACGTATTGCTGGTGCATTACAAAAAACTGCCAATTGTAAATCTGCATTTGTTGTTTCATCTAAATGTTGTTTGTAGGCTAACCATACTAAAGTAGTACCGGCCATTGCCCCTAAAAATTGAGCTGGTATATAAGTTGCTAGCTTATCCCAATTGCCACTAACCACAGCATCGCCAATTGTAATTGCAGGATTTAAATGTGCACCACTTGCCGTAGCGGTGTAAACACCTACAAATACTGCAATTGCCCAGCCAAAAGCAATTACTATCCAACCACTATTGTTACCTTTAGTTTTATCTAATACTACATTTGCCACTACTCCATTGCCTAATGTCATTAACAAAGCTGTGCCAATAAATTCTGATAAAAAAGCAGTCATATCGTTTGATAATTTTTGTTAAGATAATAAATATTGTTTTGCCAATACATTAAATTCTTTTATTTCTTTATCTATCCAATTTTGATTTTCATTTAACTCTTTTGCCATTATGGTTGCTACTGTGGGTGCAACATCAATAGCTACTTGTGCATCTAAAAATAACAATCGCAATCTTCTTGCCAATACATCTTCTACTTTACAAGCCATTTCATTTCGTACTGCTAAAACCACCATGGCTTTTGTATACGAAAAATTGGGATGAATTTTTTCTTGCCATGAAATGTTCTCTTTATATAATTCATTCAATACTTGTTCATCTGTACCATAAAAAGAAAAATCGTTGTTTTGTTTTGTATTACAATTGCCATGTATAGATAAATGCTGTGTTACACATTTAGCCTTACTCAAATTACCAGCATA
The DNA here is from genome assembly GCA_017988335.1 of Ferruginibacter sp. GTDB lineage: Bacteria > Bacteroidota > Bacteroidia > Chitinophagales > Chitinophagaceae > Ferruginibacter. The sequence goes on along the minus strand of JAGNRZ010000152.1, from coordinate 1,883 downwards.
TGCTGCATTGTTTACAACTTGCTCTGCCATTTTTCTATAGGTAGTCCATTTACCACCAGTAATTGATATTAACTTACTTGGTGAAATTATAATGCTATGATCTCTTGCCAATAAAGATGTTTTTTTTGCGTTTTTATCTTTTACTAGAGGACGTAAACCCACAAAAACTGATTTTACATCGGCTCTTTGTATAGTGCTATTTAAATATTGATTTACATTTTGCAGAATAAAATCAACTTCTGCATTAATAGGTTTTGGTTCAATTTCAATATGCTTTACTTCAGTATCTGTTGTACCAATAATTACATGGTTTTGCCATGGAACTGCAAATAACACCCTACCATCAGTAGTTTTGGGTATCATAAGGGCTTGGTTACTCGTAAAATATTTTTTATCTACCACAATATGTATGCCTTGCGATGGTGTAACTAGATTTTCATCATCTCCGTTGTCCATTTTCATTATTTCATCAACAAATACGCCAGTAGCATTTATTACAGCTTTTGCTTTTAATGTATAAGAAATTCCAGTAAGCTCATCTTGGCAAACAACACCACATACTAAATTATTTTCTTTTATGAGGTTTGTAACACTACAATAATTAATTACTGTAGCTCCATGCTTAGTAGCGGTTTGAGCAAGGTTTATGGCAAGTCTTGCATCGTCAAATTGACCATCGGTATATACTATTCCCCCTTTTAGTTTATTGCTATTTACTTGAGGCAAAAATTCTAAAACCTTTTTTGAAGAAATAATTTTTGTACTCCCTAAACTTAATTTACCACTGAGTATATCATAAATTTTTAACCCAACACCATAAAATACTTTTTGCCACCACCTATAACAAGGAATTACAAACAACATAGTGTTGCATACATGTGCAGCATTTTTTAATAAATAACCTCTTTCTCTAAGAGCATCTCTTACTAATTTAATATTGCCCTGTGCTAAATAGCGAACGCCGCCATGCACCAACTTTGTAGCTTTGCTACTAGTGCCTTTTGCAAAATCATATTTTTCAAGTAACAAAGTTTTGTAACCTCTGGTAGCGGCATCTACAGCAGCACCTAAGCCTGTAGCACCACCGCCGATGATTATGATATCGTAGGTTTGATTATTGTATAAATCGTTTATGGCTTTGTTTCTGTTCATGAATCGTTTAACTTTTTTTCAACACAGAGTTTAGGAGTTTTAGGAGTTACACAGAGAATACTCAGAGAACCCTGTTTCTCGGTATTAAAAACTAGAAAACATCAAGATTACCATTAATCTTTCTTCTAACACCATCTTTCAATAATGCTACATTAAAATTTATAAGTAATCCTAATTTTTTATCAGATAATTTTAAATAAGTAACTAATTGGGCTTCATGAACTGGGAGTATTATTTCTACAGATTTTAGCTCTATTATTATTTCTCCTTCTACCAACAAGTCTAACATAAATTCCTTATTTAGTCGATCGCCTTTAAAGTAAACTGGAACTAAAAGTTGGCTTTCAACATACAAACCCTCATCAATGAGTACTTTTTTTAAACAAACTTCATAAACTGACTCCATTAAGCCTGGCCCTAACTCTCTGTGCACTTCTATAGCACATTTAATAATTCTTTCTGTAATACTATTATACCAAGCTTTATCTTTAATCATTTTAATATTTTTTTTCTTTCTAGACAGAGTTACACAGAGAAGTACTCTTTGCAACTCTGTTTCTCTGTATCGCTGTGTTGTAAATTCTAAATACAGAGGAAAGGAGTTTTAAGAGTTACACAGAGAAATACTCAGTGAACTCTGTTTCTCTGTATCTCTGTGTTGTAAATTCTAAATACAGAGGAAAGGAGTTTTAAGAGTTACACAGAGAAATACTCAGTGAACTCTGTTTCTC
>JAGNRZ010000025.1 GCA_017988335.1 Ferruginibacter sp. | reverse complement strand
GATAAGATTTATATTATTGATTTGCATGGTAATACTATAAAAAAAGAAAAAGCACCAGACGGCAGTATTGATAAAAATGTTTTTGACATAACACAAGGAGTTTGTATAAACATTTTTGTAAAAACTGGTAAAAAGAAAAATAATGAATTAGGTAAAATTTTTCATTTTGACTTATTTGGAAAAAGAGAAGATAAATATCAATTTCTATTTGATAAATCACTCAAAACAATCAACTACAATGAAGTAGCAGTTGTAGCACCTAATTATTTTTTTGTAAATAAAAATTTTGAAGAACAAAAAAAGTATGAAGCAGGGTTTTCGGTAAATGATTTATTTACGTTGAATAATGTTGGTATTGTAACAGCCAGTGACCCAGTTTTAATTAACGATTTCAAAAATGAATTATTAAAAAATGTAGAAAGAAAATTTGTCATTACAACCGATAAGAATATAATCCAAAAAATCAGTTATCGTCCTTTTGATAATAAATTTGTTTACTATGACACAAAATTATTAGAACGGGCAAGAGAAAAAGTAATGCAACACTTTATAAAAGGTGAAAACATTGGGCTAGTAATTGGTAGGCAGGGGCAAGTAGTTGGTAATATGCAATGGAATTTATCTTTTATTACAAATTCAATAACAGACTTTAATTTATATTACAGAGGAGGTGGTGTTTTATTTCCACTATATCTTTACCCCGAAAATACTACCCAACAAAGCATACACCAATCAACAGAACGAACTGTAAACTTCAATATGCAAATTATTGATAAAATTGCGGCAGATTTAAACTTATGTTTTGTAGAAGATGATAATTTGGTGGTAGATTTAGCTGCTGGGCTAAGTGGCACTTTATATCCTACACAAGTACTAGATTATATTTACACCGTTTTACACAGCCCAACTTACAGAGAAAAATACAAAGAGTTTTTAAAAATTGATTTTCCGAGAATACCATATCCAAAAACCTATAAGGTCTTTAAAGACCTTATAGGTTTGGGTAGCCAATTACGCCAAATACATTTATTAGAAAGCCCCATAGTAGAGCAATACATTACGCAATATCCTTTGGATGGAAACAATGTGGTAACCAAAATAAAAATAAGTGAAAACTATACTAGAACAGAAAATGGCATTACTGAATTAATTGACCCTGCCTATCGCTTTGGTAGAGTGTATATAAACGATACCCAATATTTTGAAGGTGTACCATTAGAAGCTTGGGAGTTTTATATTGGTGGTTACCAACCAGCCCAAAAATGGCTAAAAGATAGAAAAGGGAGAGCCCTAGATTTTGATGATATTTTGCATTATCAAAAAATAATAGTGGCCCTTACCGAAACTAGTAGGCTTATACAGCAAATTGATAAAATTGAAATTGAGTAAAAAGCTATCGCAACAAAATACTAGTGCCTGTTTCATCAACTCTTCTACCATTAGCTAGTAAAGCAGTTACATGCCATACATAAGTACCGCTTGATTGTTTTGCACCTTTAAAAGTACCATCCCATCCTTTGTTTAGTGTGGTAGTGGCAAATACTAACTGCCCATAGCGATTAAATATTCTAAACTGATAGCTTTTAATATCGCCAAATACTTTTAATGTATTATTGATGTTATCGCCATTTGGTGTAAAAGCACCCGGTACATAAATATCAAAATACCTAGGCAATGTTTTAGCTGTGGCCGAGCCATCATTGCTGGTAATACAGTTTATTGCACTATTAATAGCTTGTACATACAAAGTATAATTTGTATTTGGCAAAAGACCAGTTAGTAAATGTGTAGTGCCATTAATGCCAGAGTTTGGTGCTATATAATTTATACCATCTATAGATACTAAATATCCATCTGCACCAGCAATTGCTGCCCAACTAAAAAGCATAGAAGTATCTGTAATATTTGAAACTGAAACTATAGGTGTTGGTAACTTACTACGTAATTGAACATCTACACTTGTTCTTGTAGGTGATGTACAGCCTTGTGCATTTGTGGTTTCTACATAAAAAGTTGTAGCACTAGATAATATAGGTGTTGTAAATGTAGTACCCATGCCTAAAGCAGTGCCACCTGTTGCACTACTATACCAAGTATAAGTATTACCTGCAATAGGATTAGTAACTGTTAATGGAGTAGATTGATTAGCACAAATTAAAACTGGCGAAACTACTGTAGGTGCAGTTGGCAAAGGCGGTGGTGCATTTATAGTAACAGTAGTAATTGGCGAAACACAACCCAACGCATTTATAGCTGTTATGTTGTAAGTATTAGGCGATAAATTTGAAAACGTTAAACCAGTTTGACAGTTTGCTCCGTTAATACAATATTGATAACCTGCACCTGTAGGCGAAGTAATGGTAATAGAGCCAGTACTAACTGTACAAGTAGTTTGAGTAGTTGTAAATGCTGGTGCTACAGTGCTTTGTACTCTAATAGTAACAGGTACTCTATTGGGTAAAATACAGCCTAAGGCAGAAACAGTTTCAACATAAATAGTAGTATCATTGAGCAAATTGGGTATGGTAATACTTGTGCCTGTACCAATTAAAACACCACCTACAGATTGGCTATACCAATTGTAAGTAAGCCCTGCTGTAGGATTAACTACTGTAGCTGTACCATTTGTATTAACACAAACATCTGCCGCTTGTAATTGTGGAGTTGGTGTAGAGTCACTAGCAAATGTAAAATAGTCGTTGTGATTAAGCGTTACATTGGTAAATAACTTACCATTAGCTGCGGTTAAAGTATAAACACTTGTAGCACCTCCTGGAAAAGCAGGATTAGCCGAAACTAACAATTTTGTTGTTGTTGTGGGTACAGAAGATTGATCTACGGCAATGGTTACATCAGAAAAACTGCCTGTTTTACTAGCTTTCCAAATTCTTTGCATACGATGTATAGCACCACTTAAAGCACATTGGTCAAGTGCAGTAGTACCCCCATTATCTCCTGTTATTAAAAAAGATAAATCATTGCTAAATGTATTTGTATTACTAGCATTATCTACAGGAAAATTACCACTAGCATAAACACCATTGTACAAAGTAACTAAAGCGGCAGAGTTTATTGACTTTGATTGCTTTTGTGATAATGCTGTAGCATCATCTCTACCAATGCCTGTTATATTATTTGCATAAGTACTATTTGCAGCTCTATCCCATGTTATTGTTGAGTTAGATGCTACATAATTATTGTTATTAGCGGCTAGTTGATTTAATGTAAATCCATATTTTACTGCTAAATAACTCTCTACTCTATTTCTTTCTGCAGCGGTAAGTGTATTGGAGTAAATAATAACTTCTGCCAAATCAATTTTGCAAGGAAGGTTTAATAAATTTTCGTTACCTAAAACTATTTTTGTAGTAGCCGCAGCAAAGTTGCCAGGTGTAGATAGAGTGATGGGATTATCATCTGCCCCATTTAACCTATTTACAGATGTAGTGGTATTTGCATAACAAGTTGAAAGTGTATGTTGGTTTAAAATATTGGTTACACCTACATTTTGCCCTGCGGATGCAGGCACAGCTTTTGGGAAATCGAACCTTAGCCTACCGCTTGAATTTTCAAAGCCTAACCTTGCAGTAGTGCCTGAAAAATCGGTTTCCCACTTAAGCCACACAATGCCTGATTTTAAATTAAGTACTTGAAAAACAGTTACATTACTATTACTAACCAATGCCGTACCTAAAAAATTGTTTACACTTGATAAAGAATTTGTTATGCCATCAAAACTTACATAAGGATTAAAGTTTACACCAACCGGCAAAAAAGTAGGTCCAGTTTGTGTGTTGGTGGTACCTGCTAAAGGTTGTACTGTAAAATTTCCGGTAACATTTGCCCCAGAAGCTTCTTGCCATTGAGTAACAGTTGTACCTGTGGTGGTTACTCCATTATCGCCTCGTAACCACATTTTATTATTGACACTTACGCCGCCAGGGGACTGGGCTTGAAGGTTATTGCCAATTAATCCAACCGAAAAAATTACAAGTAAAAATCTAATCATGTATTGTATTATTACAGCACAAAAGATAAAACTTTTTTTGGGAAAATCTTGTAGAATAAATTATTTAGGCAAAAAAAATCAACTCTTGTAGTTAGTAGCACAGTTCTTCGCCATTCAGTTTTATTACAAGTTCCTTTTTATCACTTTCTTCTACCCTGCCAATAGTTTGAGCATCAATATTAAATGCTTTAGCGGCATCAATCATGGTTTCGGCATCTTCTGGCTTACAATAAATTTCTAGGCGGCAACCCATGTTAAATACCTCATACATTTCTTTATTACTGCTACCGCTATTTTGTTGTATAATATTGAAAATGGGTGGTGGTGTAAAAAGATTGTCCTTTATTATTTTTAAATATTTCACATCATCAGACGAGGCGTCGGACGATGTTGGTAAATACTTCATGCACTTTGTTTGTCCGCCGCCGCTGCAATGTATTAAGCCATGTATTTTATCAAAATGATTTTGTAAAAGAGGCATAAGCACTGGGGCGTAAGTACGAGTGGGGCTTAATAAAAGTTTGCCTATGGTAGTTGTTATTTGGTTGGTCGTTGGCAGTTGGTCGTTTTCGGCCAACGAATAACCATCAACGACCAACTTGTCTTTTAACTGGTGTTTCCCTATATAAACTACATCATCAGGTAAATTATTATCAAAACTTTCTTTAAAATTTTGGGCATAAAATTTATTGAGTACATCATGCCTTGCACTGGTTAGTCCATTACTGCCTAAGCCGCTATTGTATTCAGTTTCGTAACTGGCTTGCCCATAACTAGCAAAGCCCACAATTACATCACCAGCTTGTATTTTATTATTTGTTATTACTTTGTTTTTTGGCCAGCGGCATGTCATAGTACCATTTACAGCTACTGTACGTACTACATCACCTACATCGGCAGTTTCGCCACCTAAGTAATGAATATTTACACCATGCTCTTTTAAATTATCAAATAATTGCTGTGTACCATTAATTATTTGCTCCAATACTTCTCCGGGTATCAATTTTTTATTTCTATCAATAGTGCTGTTAAAAACAATATTATCGTAAATGCCTACACAAAGCAAATCATCTAAGTTCATTACCACTGCATCTTGTGCAATGCCTTTCCATACACTTATGTCGCCAGTTTCTTTCCAATATAAATAAGCTAAAATACTTTTAGTACCTGCACCATCTGCATGCATTACATTCACAAAATTTTCATCATTCCCTAAAAAATCGGGATAAATTTTACAAAAAGCATTTGCATAAAGCCCTTGGTTTAAGTTTTTTACCGCAGCATGTACTTCTTCTTTTTGGGCAGATACCCCTCTCTTACTGTATAAAGACATTTGTTAATTTGATAATGTGATAATTTGCTAATGTGCTAATTCAATAGCCAACTTCTTATAACATAGTTATGATTTACAAATTTACAATTACATAAACATTATCCATTACTCATTATCAATTAAATTTGCACACTTTATGCAAGTACATTATAATATAGATAGCTTACCCATATTTAAAAATGCCGTAGTAACCATTGGTACGTTTGATGGAGTACATTTAGGGCATCAACAAATAATAAATACCCTTAAGGCAGAGGCAGAAAAAGTAGGTGGCGAATCTGTTATAATCACCTTTCACCCACACCCTCGTAAAGTGGTAAGTAGTATTGTAACTGGTATTAGACTAATTAATACTATTGATGAACGTATTGAGTTGTTACGCAACTGTGGCATTAGCCATTTAATAGTAGTGCCTTTTACTGATTATTTTGCTAACCAAACTGCTGAGGATTACATTAAAGATTTTTTAGTAGCAAAATTTCACCCAAAAACTGTAATTATTGGTTACGATCATCGCTTTGGTAAAGAAAGAGTTGGAGATTATAAATTACTTGAACAAAAAGCGATGGAATATAATTATTTATTAAAAGAAATTCCAGAGCATATTTTAGATACCATAAAAGTGAGTAGCACTCGTATTAGAAATGCTATTTTGAATGGACAAATTGATGAGGCAAATAAATTACTAGGCTATTGTTTCTTTTTTAATGGGCAAGTAGTACATGGCGATAAAATAGGCAGAACAATTGGCTACCCTACTGCAAATTTAAAAAGTAACGATGAAGAAAAAATAGCCCTAGGCGATGGTATTTATGCCGTATATGTGGTTATTGAAGGCATTGAATATAAAGGCATGATGAGCATTGGTTTTAGACCAACTGTAAATGGTAAAAAAAGAGTTACCGAAGTAAATGTTTTTGATTTTGACAAAGAAATTTACGATACCACCATAAAAGTAATAGTAAAAAAATATTTACGTAGTGAAGTAAAATTTAATAGCTTAGATGCTTTAAAAGAGCAACTGCATAAAGATAAAGTAGATAGCTTGGCGGTTCTCTAAATTAATTTGTCTAATTCGAAAAATTTGTGGTTAAATTATCATTTTTACCACCATTTCCTTTAGCAAGGAAGCATCATCAGTTCCTGTATCGCCTACTCCTACGCTTTTTAAATTGTAGTGATGTAATAATAGTAAAATACGTTCTATCCCTTCGTATTGATATGCCTTAATAGTATCAAGTGCATTTTTTACAGCTGTAGTATTAAAATAAAACACAGGTTTTAAAGCAGCTTCGCTTTTATCTGCCATACCAAATACGGTATAAATTTTACTAAAACTACTGTACAACGCTGGCAATACCATTTGTATAGGTCCTGCCTTGGGGTTTGCATCAAAGTACTGAATAATAGTGAGTGCTTTGGCTAAATCTTTTTTAGCAATGGCCGCTTGCAACTCAAATACGTTATACTCTTTACTAATACCTACATAAGTTTCAATATCATCTTCAGTAATATTTGTTTTGCCTTTTAAGTTTACCGATAATTTTTCTAACTCATTTACAATACGACTTAAATCGCCGCCAATATGTTCTTCTAAAAGTTTTACCGCTTTATCCGAAATGGTTAACTGCTTTGTGGCTATATATTCCTTTATCCACTCAGCAATTTTATAATCTTTAATTTTTTCGGATACTAATATTTCTGCAGATGCTTTTAATAATTTGTGCAGCTTAGTACGTTTATCAAGTGTTTTTCCTTTGTAGGCTACTACAAAAATTGTAGAGGCTAAAGGCGACTCGATATAAGTTTCTAACTTTTCAATATCCTTCATTTGTTGAGCTTCTTTTAAAAGCACAACTTGCCTTTCGGCAAACATGGGGTAACGCCTGCAAGCATTAACTACCGCAGCCCAATCAGCATCTTTACCATAAAAAACAGTTAAATTAAAGCCAGCTTCATCTGTGGTAAGAATATTGTTTTCGGCATATTCCATTACCATATCAATGTAATACTCTTCTTCCCCTTCAAGCCAATAAACAGGTTTAAACTTCTTTTTTTTGAGATCTACTAAAATTTTTTCGGCACTCATTACGTCAAAGATAAAAGTTTATTGGCTTGTCGTAATCAATATTTTATGTAGAAAAAACTTATACATACTATGTGCAATAGTAAAACGTTATTAACAGTATATAACAATTGGCATAGTTTTGGAAATACTATTGCGGTATTACTTACTTTGATGATTTTTTAACAAGCAAAGCATTAATTTTATAAACAGAAAATATATAACTATGTCATTCGAAAATTTCCCCACAGCCGATAAAGCAAATGATGCTGTAACGCCTAACAACAAACCTTCCAATAATAATGTACGAAATATTATAACTGGTGGCTTGGTAGCAGCCTTATTAGGCACATGGGGTTACATCATTTACGATAAAAACAATACCAAGCAAACTATTGAAACAAAAGATACATTAATAGCTAGTACTAGTGCCGAAAAAGATCAATTAAGAAAAGAGCTTGATGACGCTACAATGCGTTATGATATGATAAAAACAAGCAGTGCTGATATGGAGCATGCTAAGGATAGTGTAATATCAAAAAGAGATAGGGAAATAACAGAAAAAAAAGCAAGAATTAATCAGCTATTAAGTAAAGTAAATGCAAGCAAAGAAGAGTTGGCTGAAGCAAAGTCATTAATTGCATCTTTAAATACAGATATAACAACTTATAAATCTACTATTGAAAAATTAGAGGGTGAAAAAATTGTATTAATCCAAGAAAAAGAAGTGGTTACTAAAGAAAGAGATTTAGTACGCAAAAACTACGACTCCGCCACCACTGTCATCAAACAAAAAGAAGAAGTAATTGATGTGGCTACTACTTTACATGCTTCAAATTTTGCTATTATAGGTGTAAATGAAAAAAGTGGAGGAAAGGAAAAAACAACTACAACCGCAAAAAAAGTAGATAAACTAAGAATATCATTTGATATAGATGAAAACAGAGTAGCTCCATCTGGTGAAAAGAAAATTTATGTTACTATAATTGACCCAAGCGGCAAGGTAGTTTCTTCTCAAACTTTAGGCAGTGGTACATTTAATACCAGAGATGGTGCTGCAAAAGAGTTTACACAAAAATTGGATGTAAACTATGTGCAAGGGCAACGCCAAACATTAAGTATAGATTGGAAAAATGATGGCAAATACACAATTGGAGATTATAAAATTGAAGTTTACCACAATGGATTTAAAATAGGCGAAGGGTATAAATTTTTAGGGAAAGGTGGTTTGTTTGGATAAAATAACATATCATAAATTAGTATATAAAGAGGCTGTTTCAAACTAAAACAGCCTCTTTATTTTTTGTATAAATAATTTTTTTTATGCATCATCATTGTGTTGTCTATCCTCATTTTATCTCGGCAATCTTACAAAATAGGCTTTGTTAAAAAATTTATAATTGCAAGTAGCGTTCTTTAATTACAGTAATATGGTGCATTTCATGCCCACAAATTATCCATGCACAAGCCCTTACACTCATGGTGTAATTGCTGGCAATACCGCTACGTTTTAGTGTGGCTGCGGTTTGATTATCAAAAAAAGCAAGGGTGGCTTGCCTTACCGCTTTATAATCTTTCAATATTTTTTTTATAGATTGATGGGTAGCATTAGCTTGTTTTACATATTCGTTTTCATCAAAAAAAGGAATAGGGCGTTTATCATTTCTGGCAAAGCACATGGCTCTGTATATTAACACTCTTTCAAAATCTATTAAGTGTTGGAGAATATCTTTTATTGTCCATTTGCCTGGGGCGTATGTAGTAGTTAATTGTTGTTCGGTTAAGCTAGCTAAAAGTGATTTTATAGTAGTGGCATTATCTTTTAACTGCTTAAAAATATTTATATCAGCAGATAACTTTTGTAAAAAGGGTTCGTAATAAACAGCGTATTCTAAATCGGTTGGTTTGGGGATTTTTTTCATGGGGTAAAATTAAGAAATGTTTGAAACTAGCATTTTATTTTCATGGCAGCATCGTTGCGTCGCAATCCTTTCATCGGCACACCATTGAGGAGCTTTTATCGTAGCGGAGATGTTCGTGAAGACACGAACCTTGGCGGAGATAATTTTTAACTGCCATGAAATCATCAATAAAACCTTATTCAAACAACTCCCCCTGCAAATCATCGCCTTCTTTTTTTACCTCCCACTCCATTTCTACACTTTTGCTAAACTCGGTAAGCTTTGCTCCTACTGCCTTCCAGCCCATTACTTCTACTAGCTTTACTACTTTAAATTTGGCACTGCGTATTTGTTGGCCACGGCCAGTTTTTACCATTAGTATAGGCTCTTCATCAGTAGTTACCATTTCTAATCGGTTATCTTTTCCTTCTTTAATAAAAAAGAATTTATTGCCTTGGGTAGTGGTTTCTATTTTAAATCGCTTAATGTTAAACTGTAGCTTTTCATTGTCTAAATAAACGGCAGTAATTGTTTTTTGTGGGTTAAATTTTTCTATTAACACCACTTTTTCTACATCAAAACGTTGCGTAAGCTCTTGATCGGTAATTTCGTAATGCCCATCGTTAGTTATTACCAGCAATCTATCTTCGGCATCAAACTTACCTAAGTATAATCCTTTTTCTTCGCTATTTAATCTGCCAAACTTATCGTCAAACCAAAGTTTTTTAGCATCCAAAGTGCTTTTGCCAGCCTCTTTAAAACGTACTGTTTTTATAGGGTATTTGGTGGCAATATTTCCTATGCTGCTTCTGCCCTTAATTTCCATTTCTTCAAAATAAAAATCAAGTTCTTTATTTCTAGCACTGCAATTAGGGCTTAGTATAATTTTCACCACTTCGGCTTCGCCATTAGCATTGGCGGTAAAATAATGCACTTTACTTTTTTCACTGCCTTTGGTTAAGTCGTATTCTTTATCCCTAGTAACACCTGTTACATTAAAACGCTTGGCATAACTAACGCCTGTTTTTCCATCCACATAAATCATATTGTAGGTAGTACGTTCATCATTTTTTTGGAAAACGGCCACATGCAAAATGTCTTTACCAATAAATACTTTATCACTAACTTTTACCACTTTCATAATACCGCCTTTGGTAAAGGCAATAATATCATCGTACTCACTTACTTCACCTACCAACTCATCTTTCTTTAACCCTGTACCAATAAAGCCATCGGCCATATTTACATACAACTTAGTATTGGCAATAGCTACATGCTTTACTTGTATGGTGTCAAACTCTTTAATTTCGGTTTTACGTTCTCTGCCTTTACCATACTTTTTTAATAAGTTTTCGTAGTAGGCTACTGCAAAGTCGGTTAGGTTAGCCAAATCGTGTTTTACTTGTTTAATATCAGCTTCTAACCCTTTTATTTGTTCGTTTAGTTCGTCAATATCTAATCTGTAAATTCTACGTACAGGTTTTTCTGTTAGTTTAATTATATCTTCTTTGGTAATGTCTCTTTTTAATTGTTTTTTAAAAGGTGTAAAAGCTTTGTCAATAGCATCTAATACTTTGTCCCATGTTTCATGCTTTTTCTCTAGCTCCTTATAAATTTTTTCTTCAAAAAATATTTTTTCTAAAGAGGTGTAATGCCATTTTTCTTGTAACTCACCTAACTTAATTTCTAATTCTTTTTTTAATAGCTCTCTTGTATTATCAGTTGCAATTTTTAGCAATTCAGTTACGCCAATAAATTGTGGTTTATCTTTTACAATTACGCAGCAATTGGGACTAATGCTTACTTCACAATCGGTAAAGGCATACAAGGCATCAATAGTTATATCTGGCGAAATGCTGGGTGCCAACTCCACCATTATCTCAACATTTGCTGCGGTATGGTCAGTTACTTTTTTTACTTTAATTTTTCCTGTATCATTGGCTTTTACAATGCTTTCCATTAACTGGGTAGTAGTTACACCAAACGGAACGCTTTTTATAATTAGCGTTTTTTTATCATGCTCTTCAATAATAGCCCGTACTCTAATTTTGCCACCACGTTTGCCATCGTTGTAATTGCTGGCATCCATAGTGCCGCCAGTTAAAAAATCAGGTAGTATTTCAAATTTTTTGCCACGTAAGTATTTTATACTGGCTTCTATTAATTCACAAAAATTATGTGGTAAAATTTTGGTGGCCAATCCTACAGCAATACCTTCTGCACCTTGTGCTAAAAGCAAAGGAAATTTCATAGGCAAGGTTACAGGTTCGTTTTTACGACCATCGTAACTTAACGCCCAATCAGTTGTTTTAGCATTAAAAGCAACATCTAATGCAAATTTGCTTAGTCTGGCTTCAATATATCTTGCTGCGGCGGCTTCATCACCAGTACGTACATCGCCCCAGTTACCTTGAGTTTCTATCAGCAAATCTTTTTGCCCCATATTCACCAAAGCATCGCCAATACTTGCATCGCCATGAGGATGATATTGCATACTTTGCCCAATGATGTTGGCTACTTTGTTAAAGCGTCCATCATCCATTTCCTTCATAGCATGTAAAATCCTACGCTGTACAGGTTTTAAGCCGTCTTCAATTGCTGGTACAGCTCTTTCTAAAATTACATAACTAGCGTAATCTAAAAACCAAGTTTGGTATTGTCCATCAATACCGGTGGTTTTGTGTGTGTATTCTTCTTTATTTGCTTTTGCCATATACCCCTGTCCCCTAAAGGGGAACTTAAATTTAAAGTTTAAAATTTTTCTCAGACCGCTCTTTAATAGCAGAGCTGTTTGAGTCAATAATTATTTTTCATCGGTGAGAACAAGTTCCCCCTTTAGGGGGCGGAGGGGGTTTTTACCTCAAAATCTTTCATATTCCCTACCTTCCCTTGCACATCTACTAATTGCATTTCAATCATCTTTTTTAAACGCCATAGTAAAAACATATCTCCTGTTGTATGCTTTGCCTTGCTTAAAAATTGATGTATTATTTTTGATGCTTTTTGCCAATCGGCAGTTATATATTTTTTCAATTCAGCATCGTAAAAATTTTCATCTTCACTAACTAATTTTTTACCCCCCTCTAATAAACGAACACCGCCATTTTCGTTACACAATTTTGTCCATTCATCTGGGTCAACTTCAAACTCACTAAGGGTAATTTCTCTGGCCAATTTTTTTGCTTTTAAAAATTCTTTTGCTGGTATTTCACTTAGCCAGTTGGGATAAAATACTTGCCCCTTATCGTTTAAAAAAGGTAAATTATTTAGGTATAAAATATGTACTCTACCTTGAAAATCTTTAACATGATTCAACAGCCAATAATAACCACATACATCATGTTTATTTTGTGCTGCCCAAATCCAAAGGGTTTCTTCTTGATTTTGGTTAAGATGTTCAATTAAATTTTTGATGTTATGAACATCATTTTTTTCTACTTTTAAATTTTCACCTTCGGAATCACCGCCTTCAAGAATGTTTGACCACCAAAGATGCCTATTGGCTATCCCTTCTGGTGTATGAATATTTTCGATTGGTCCTACAGCTAAATCATCATGGATTTGAAGTACGTCACCATGCAAAGTCTCATCTAATTCTATAGCTTGTTTTAAAACAGTTACATCTGCCTCGTTAAATACAATATGAATCATTTATTTTTTAATTTTTATTACACTAATTATTACGAATTACACTAATTAATATTGAACTCTAAACTTTATTTACTCTATTTACTTTCTTTACTTCATCCGACTTATTTACACTATCTCCTCCACCAAATCCACCTCTACCTTCAAATTATCAATAATAAAATCTTGCCTGCTTGGTGTGTTTTTACCCATATAATATTCAAGCAATTGCTGAATATGTGTTTCGGGCAACATCATTACAGGCTGTAATTTCATTTGGTCGCCTATAAAACGGGCAAACTCATCTGGACTAATTTCGCCTAGTCCTTTAAACCTTGTTATTTCAGGTTTGCCAGTTAGCTTTTTTATAGCCTCTTGCTTTTCTTTTTCGTCGTAGCAATAAATAGTTTCTTTTTTATCTCTTACTCTAAATAAGGGTGTTTCTAAAATATATACATGTCCGTTCTTTACTAAATCTGGGAAAAACTGTAGAAAGAATGTCATTAACAGCAAACGGATATGCATACCATCCACATCGGCATCTGTAGCAAATACAATATTGTTGTAACGTAAGGTTTCGTAACCTTCTTCAATATTTAAAGCATGTTGTAAAAGATTAAACTCTTCATTTTCGTACACTACCTTTTTAGTTAACCCAAAACAGTTTAATGGCTTACCACGTAAGCTAAAAACTGCCTGTGTATCTACATTACGGGCTTTGGTAATACTTCCGCTGGCACTATCTCCCTCGGTAATAAATATGGTACTTTCCTTTGCTTTTTCTATAATCTTATCTTTATCTTTTCCTGTAGCCTCATCGTTGTAATGGTATTTACAATCTCTGAGTTTTTTATTGTGCAGATTAGCTTTTTTAGCCCTTTCGTTTGCCAGTTTACGAATACCACTAAGCTCCTTACGTTCTCTTTCGTTTTGTTCAATTCGCTTTTTTAAAGCCTCTGCAGTGGCAGAATTTTTATGTAAGTAATTATCTAACTCCTTGGTTAAAAAATCACCAATAAAATTACGCATACTTGGTCCACCTTCAAACACATTGGCACTGCCCAATTTTGTTTTTGTTTGGCTTTCAAATACAGGCTCTTGCACTCTTACACTTATGGCAGCACATATACTACCACGTATGTCTGATGCATCGTAATCTTTTTTATAAAAATCTCTAATAGTTTTAATAAACGCTTCTCTAAAGGCAGCTAAATGAGTACCCCCTTGTGTAGTAAACTGCCCGTTTACAAAACTATAATACTCTTCGCCATAAGCATTTTCATGCGTTATAGCTACTTCAATATCTTCCCCTTTTAAATGAATAATGGGGTAACGTATTTCATCTTCATTGGTTTTACGTTGCAATAAATCTAACAAGCCATTTTTACTAACATAGCGTTTGCCATTTAAATTCATTACCAAGCCAGCATTTAAATAACAGTAATTCCAAAACTGGTTATCTAAATACTCTTGTACAAAATGAAAGTTTTTAAAAATGTTATCATCGGGTATAAACTCTACATAGGTGCCATTATCTTCTTTTGTAGCAACTTCTTTATATTCTTTTGTAAGTACACCTCTTTCAAATTCGGCAGTTTTTTCTTTTCCTTCTCTGTAAGCAGTTACTTTAAAATAATTGCTTAACGCATTTACAGCTTTTGTACCTACCCCATTTAATCCCACACTTTTTTGAAATGCTTTGCTATCGTACTTAGCACCTGTGTTTATTTTACTTACCACATCTACCACTTTACCTAAAGGAATACCTCTACCATAATCTCTTACCGTAATAATTTTATCCTTTATAGTAACATCTACATATTTACCATGCCCCATGGTATATTCATCAATACAGTTATCTATAACCTCTTTTACTAATACATAAATACCATCATCGGCACTGCTACCATCGCCAAGCTTACCTATGTACATACCTGGGCGTAAGCGAATATGTTCTTTCCAATCAAGGCTTTTAATACTTTCCTCGTCGTATTTTATTTCTTCTTTTTCTGCCATTTGCAACTTTTTTTACCAAGTTGCAATTTAGCGGAATAGCTACAATTTTTAGTAAATAGATTTATCCACAATAAATAGCAAAATGTGAGAAAATAAAAGATACATTTACAAAATGGTTACTGATTTGAAGGAAATTGCAGCTTTTACTATTTTAAAAGAAAAAGAAAATGATGAGTTTGTGGAGTATTTAAAAAGCTGCAATTCCAACCAAATTGATGAAGCGGTGGTAAAAATTAATGCCATAGTTGAGCCACAAATTGATTGTACAACATGTGGTAATTGTTGTAAATCGCTAATGGTAAATGTTACGGCAAAAGAATCTGAAGGTTTAGCGTTTTTCTTAAATTTATCTTTAACCGAAACAAAAGAAAAATATTTGGAAGAAGGATTACAGAAGACATTTATAATGAAAAGTATGCCATGTGCTTTTTTGAATGTAACTACATGTAGTATTTACGAAAACAGATTTGAGGGCTGTAAAGAGTTTCCTAATTTGAATAAAACGGATTTTACAAACCGATTATTTACGACTATGATGCATTATGATAGATGCCCTATTATTTTTAATGTGATGGAGGAATTGAAGAAGGTAACTAATTTTGTTTAGACCTCACCCCTAACCCCTCTCCAAAGGAGAGGAGAATGCTAATGGATAGTTTTCATGTTTTGTTTAATTTTACTTTAAATTGATTTATGAATTTAGATTTAACCCAAAAAACGGCTGTGGTTTGCGGAAGCACTCAAGGGCTTGGCTTAGCAAGTGCTGTTGAATTAGCGTTGCTAGGTTGTAATGTGGTGCTATTAGCCAGAAATGAAGATGCACTTAAAGAGGCTGTGCAAAAATTAGATATTAATAAAGGGCAGCAACACTCCTACTTAGTAGCTGATTTTACCAATACCAAAATGGTAAAAACAGTTATGCATCAGTTTGTAGAAAAAAATACAGTACACATTTTAGTAAATAATACAGGTGGGCCAGCAGGCGGTACAGCACTAGCGGCAAAGGAGGAAGAGTTTTTAAGTGCATTTAATAATCATCTTATTAATAACCACAACCTTGTGCAAGCTGTTGTGCCAGGCATGAAAGCTGTTGGTTTTGGCAGAATAATCAATATAATAAGTACATCTGTAAAAGCACCGATACAAGGTTTGGGAGTAAGTAATACTATAAGAGCTGCTGTGGCCAATTGGGCTAAAACTTTAGCCACAGAGTTAGGCAGTTTTGGCATAACTGTTAACAATGTGTTACCTGGCTTTACACAAACCGTAAGGGCAGATTATGTAATAAAAAATAAGGCTGAAAAAACTGGCAAAACCGAAGAAGAAGTTATGAAAGAATTAGTAGCCGAAATACCTGTAGGCAGAATTGGGCTTCCTGAAGAGTTTGGTGCTGCGGTGGCGTTTTTATGTAGCCCAGCGGCAGCTTACATTAATGGTATAAATTTACCAGTAGATGGAGGCAGACTAACTTGTTTATGATTTTATTAACAATGCAACGGGTTACTTTAAAAATATATCTGTATTAATGATGAAAATTTGTTGAAATATAATATTAAAATCAATAAAAAATCACTTTCTTTGGTATCTCAATTTTAAACACAAAAAAATCACTAACAAAATGAAATTAACAAAAGTATTAATGGCTGTAGCTGTTATCGCTACATTAGGATTTGTAAGCTGCAAACCAAAAGACGCAGATATTGCAAAATCAATTCAAGAAAAAATGGCTGCTATGCCAGATATGAAGGATATGAAGGTTGAAGTTAAGGATGGTGTAGCTACTTTAACTGGTGTATGTAAGGACGAAGCTTGTAAAGCTAATTGTATAAAGGCTGTAGAAGCTATGGGCATTAAAGGTGTGAAAAGCGTAGCTAGCAATTGTGAACTTGCTCCTCCACCAGTTGCTGCTCCTGCAAGTACTACAGTATCTTCTTTAGCTGCTGATGTTCAACAAAAAATTAAAGATGGCTTTAAAGACATTAAAGGCATTACTAGCATTGCTTTTTCAGATAAAGGTGCAGTATTAATAGGTGAAGTTACTAAAGCAGATAACTTAAAAATTAAGCAAATTTTAGGTGCAGCAAAAGTTGCTATGGATGCTGCTGCTTCTAAATTAACTGTAAAATAATTTTTTATAAATCACAATTAAATAAACACAAACAAAATGGCATTACAAGATAAATATGCAGAATTAATTCAAGCTGCTAACACTTTAGGTGTTGATGCATTATCAATTGCAGAGCAAGAAGGTGTATTACACATTGCTGGTACAACTAAGTCAACTGCTGATTATGATACACTTTGGGCAATATATGATAAAGTTGACCCAGGTATGAACAGCGGCGATATGGTTTTAAACCTTGATATTAAAGCTGATGCTGGTGCTCAATTAAAAGTAACTACCGATAGCACTAACCTTAACATTAGAAGTACACCAAGTACCGAAGGTGAAATTGTAGGTAAAGCTGCTCATGATGAAGTAGTAACTTTAGTTGAAAAAACTGACGATAGCTGGTGGAAAGTAAGAACAGCTGATGGTGAAGAAGGATATGCTTATGCACAATACCTTTCTCCACTTTAATAAAAATTGATTTTTTTATTAAGCCATTCCAAGTTATTGGGATGGCTTTTTTGTTTTACGAAGAAGATGTATCAATTTTCATTCGCCTTACCGACTAACGGCTTTTTTTGCCTATAAGGCAAAAAGACGGTAACGCTTTGATTAACCCATCAATGTTTATATTTGCAATATGAAAAAAATACTTTCAATTATATGTATTGCTTTAATAGCTAGTTGCACAGCACAGCAAAGTAAAACGGTTTTAACTGCCGATGAATTTGAAAAAGCCATTACAACCGACTCGGTACAAATATTAGATGTACGTACCAAAGGCGAATTTAATAGTGGATATATAAATAAAGCCCTACAGGCCGACTGGAACGATAGCAAAGAATTTGAAAGAAGGGTATCTTTTATAGATAAAACCAAACCCGTTTATGTGTATTGCCTTGCTGGTGGTAGAAGTGCTGCAGCAGCCGCAAAATTAAGGTCTGATGGTTTTAAAGTGTTAGAATTAAAAGGCGGTATTAATGCTTGGAAGGCTTCAAATAAAAGTTTAGTAGGAAAGGTTGATGAAAAGCAAATGACGGTAGAAGCCTACAATAATACCATTGTTGGTAGCAAAGTAGTATTAGTAGATTTTGGTGCAAGCTGGTGCCCACCTTGCAAACAAATGGAACCTATTTTACAAAAAGTAGAAAAAGACTTAGCTGGAAAATTTACTCTGCTTAAAGTAGATGGCGGCAAAGATGAAGATTTAATAAAACTACACAACGTAACTGCCCTACCTGTTTTTATTATTTATAAAGAAGGTAAAGAAGTGTGGAGGAAAGATGGGGTTTGTAGTGAGGAGGAGTTGAATAGTAAGTTACAGTAAAAAAATAAAAATCACTAATGATAGGTATGGTGAGGTGTCCAAAATATCGAATCAGGTTTTCTAAAAATGGGATTTAAAACTATTGAAATAAAATTCAAAGGTGATGAAGTAAGAGAACGAATTAAAGATAGTTTGTTTATTAAGTTAGACGAAAACTAGTTTTTTAATTTAATAACTACAACACTAACCCTGCCATCTTCGTTTTTCCACTAGCTTTTAATATAGCAATCAATCCTTGTTTAGCAAAAACCCAAGCATCTTTTAAACTAACTTTTTCGTTAGCTCCAATAAATATTTTGGTTACAATTTTATCTACCACAAAAGTAAAAGTGTATTGGTTTTGCCTTATACCCATTGATTCCATCATACTTTTCATTTCGTCATTTGCCTCGTAAACATTCCAAGCATCTACACCAACAGGTTTAGATAATTTTTCGGTAATATCTTTTGCTCCTTCATTGAGTATTGCTGCATTATTTTTATACCATTCAACAGCTTCTTCTTTACTAGTAGCTTGCCAACGAATATCATTTACCCGTTGTATAGTAGCCGTACTAGTAGTGTTATTATACACCTTCATCCAAGCGTCATTACTTTTAGAAAGCTCTAACTTATATTTTGCACAAGTTGCCTTAGGTATAAAATAGGCTAAAGCATTTTTTGCCGAAATTGCTGGTAATTCTTCGTTTTGTGCAAATGCCGTTGCAAAAAAGAAGAATGATATTGTTGTAAAAATTAATAATCTTTTCATACTGTGAAGTTTTAGTAAAAATAGGTTATGGCTAATAACAACAAATACCCACTGAAGGGTATTTATTAAGTTATATTCTACTAAAAAAATTTAGCTATGCGATAACTCCTTCACAAAATCGCTTACCAAATAACTAATTAATTTACCTGTGGTTTCATTTTTTCTGCCATCACTTAATTGTGTAGCTCCCTCACAAATATGTAAGTAAGCAGCTTTAGTATCTTGTGCAGCAAAGGTTACGTATTGCCTAGCTTGTAAGGCAGTAATACCACTTGGAGTAGTGGCACTGCTTAATACGTTTTCTATACAATCTACATCAAGCTCAATACCTGTGTAGGTATCTTCTGTAAAGCCTGTGGCATGGGCTACGGCTTGTATAAAATTTTTACGTTCATGTATAAAAATTTCTTCGTAGGTAATGTAATCAATAAATGGATTGCTATGCACTTCCATTAATACACTTTGTGGTATATAATTTTCGTGTACCCCTATTATGCAGTATTTACCTAAATAACCATCTTCTTCGGCATATTTAAATCCATTACCGCTATGCCTACCTTCGGTAGCTCTAAAATCGGTATGGGCATCTAAGTTTACACTATTTATTTGTGATAAAGGAATAACGCCTGCTTTGTACAATCCCTTTGCTGTACCTTTTATTATGGGGTAACTATTATTGTGTCCGCCACCAATAACAATAGGTATTTTTTTACAGCCAGCAATTACTTTAATAATATCTTCTACTTCGGCATCAATAATTTCTACAGCATGGCGATAAGCCGCAATTTTTTCTTCCTCATTATATGCATTACTATCTATTAAATATTGTATATCGCCAAAATCAAAATGTCCTAACACCAAAATATCTTCCCCAGTTAAAAAATCGTTGCTTTGTATATTTAAAAAAGAAGATAAAAAAGGAATCCATGCCGTATCTGTACCGCCATTTCCGTAGTTACCTCTTACACCAATATCTTCAGGAATACCTACTACAACATATTTTGCTTTTGATTGGGTAAGTACTTGTGGCCACTCTCCTTCTTTTTGCAAACTGCAAACTCTTTCGCCCAACTTGGTTTCAAAACGGCGGACTTTTGTGAGGGATAGAATATCTTCTTTGCTATAAAATTTAAAGTGTTTCATACCGGCAAGTGTTTGTATGAAGATAGAAATTAAAGAGATAAATTAGCTAACTTATTTTAAAAACCTTAATTTTTAAAGGTTTTTTGTTTTCTCCAAATGTACAACTACAGTCACTCATATAGCTATTGGGCATTAAGTCTGTTATTAAAATAGTAGATAATCCATTGGGATGTTTTCTTCTTTGTTTGTTATTACTCCAAGTTTGCTTTAATTGGTATTCACAATCATTTATCCATTTTACTTTATACTTAACTATTACGCCAGTATTTTGATGGGTTTCTTTTTGCTGTTTTCCTTTACGTTCAATTATTATTTTTTCCGCTGTACTATCACTTGTTATGTAATAAAACTTACCCTCTTTAAAGATTGTACAATCAATTGTACTTTGTTGTGCAAAACAAGCAAAACTCATGAATAGAGATAAAAAAGTAGTATATATTTTTATAGGCAAAATCATACAATTTCTCCTTTAATCATTACTTTATCAACTAAATTATTGCCAAAGCTATAGGGCAGATAAGCTAGTGATGGCATAGGTTTGGTAATTATTATATTAGCTTGTTTGCCAATTGCAATACTTCCTACTTGATGTTGCAATTCCATAGCACAGGCTCCATTTATGGTAGCAGCATTTATGGCTTCTTGCGGCAGCATTTTCATTTGTATGCAGCTTAATGCTACTACAAAATTCATATTACCACTTGGCGATGAGCCAGGGTTGTAATCGCTAGCTAAGGCAATAGCACAATTATGTTCAATTAACTGCCTAGCTGGTTGATAATTCATTCGCAAAAAGAAGGCAGCAGTTGGTAGTAATGTGCCAATTGTATTACTTTGGCTTAAGTGAAACAAATCATCTCCTGCAATTATTTCCAAGTGATCTACAGATAATGCATTAAGTTCTGTGGCGCATTTTATACCTCCCAAACTATTTAATTGATTAACATGCAGCTTTGGCTTTAAGCCATATTGTTTGCCGGCATTACAAATGGTTCCCATTTCTTGTGGAGAGAAAAAACCTGCTTCACAAAACACATCAATATAATCGGCTAATTTTTCGTTGCCAATTACAGGCAACATTTCATTTATAATTAAATCAATATAGCCCTGATGATTTTCTTTGTAAGCAATGGGATAAGCATGTGCTCCTAAAAAGGTTGCTTTAATACTTAGGTTAGATTTTTCTTTTAAACGCTTAATTACTCTAAGCATTTTTAATTCGCCTTCCACCGATAAACCATACCCACTTTTAATTTCAATTGCTCCAGTACCTAATTTGGCAACTTCTTGCAAACGCTGCCAAGCCCTGTTAAACAAATCATCTTCACTAGTTTCATTTAGTTTGTTTGCACTATTTAAAATTCCACCACCTTTTGCAGCAATTTCGGCATAGCTAATTCCGTTTATTTTATCTACAAACTCTTCTTCCCTACTTTTTGCAAATACAAGGTGAGTATGGCTATCGCACCAGGCTGGTAGCACAAACTGTCCTTCACAATCTATTAAATGATTAGGTAATTGCGGTACTTTAATTTCAAGCTCATACATGGCACCAAAATCAGCTATAGCCCCATCTTCAATTAACAAAAAAGCATTTTTAATAACTGGTAGATTTGAAAGTTGATTACCTCGTAGCACATCATTTGTTTGATGTGTGCCTACAAGTTGGTTAATATTGGTAAGTAGCGTTGCTGACATTTATTGCTGACGGTTTAACTCAATTTTTTTACGAACAAAAAACATTTCGGTTTGAAAGTATTTCACTTCTTGATTAATGAATAAAGTATTATCACCAATGGTAAACGTTGTTTTAATTTCGGCATACTCATCATCTATCATAGCTTTTTCATTAGGGTCAATCAGTTTAATAATTAATTTATTTGGGCTACGAATAATTTGTTTTATATCATACAATCTATTTTCAAAACTCCATTCTGTAATGTCGCCATCTAGTGCAATGTCATAGTTTTCTACTACTTCTACCTCATTATTATTGGTGATAGCTTTTACCAATAATGAATCTCCCGAAGCCGTAAACTCAAAGCTAGCTGGCATTTTTGTTGGAGCTACGTCGCCAAATTTCTTTGCCATAGTAACGGTGCCACTCCATTTGCCTACCATTTTCTTTAGATCTTCTTTGCCAAATTTGCTGTGTTGCTTTACTTGGGCTAGTAATAAAACTGGCGTAAGCAATACAGCTATAAATAATTTTAAATGCTTCATTCTATAAATTTTCAAAAACTTGTTTACTAAATTTTTCTAAACTTGGGTCTCTAGCACCCATTAATAAAAGTACACAATCATTTGTTAAATGAGTCTTAACTTCTTGCACAAAATTATTTCTATCTTCTACAAAAAAAGCGTTTTTGCCTAATGCTTTAATATCGTTGATTAAATCATTAGCACTAATATCTTTTACAGCAGTACCGCCGGCATAAAATATTTCACTCATCCAAATTTCGTCAACATCTCTCAACACTTCGCTAATTTCTTTTACAAAATCGTTCCGTAAAAAACGGGTAGGCCCGTAACCATGTGGCTGAAACCAAGCAATTACTTTTTTGGCCACTGGCTGGCAACTAGCTATGGCAGCAGCACATTTTACAGGGTTGTGGGCATAATCATCAATAACCCATACCCCATTTTTATTGCCTAAAATTTGATTGCGGCGATAAATACCTTCGTAATTTTTCAAGGCATTGGCACAAGTTTGTAAATCAACACCAATAAGGTTTGCAACAGCTGTAGCGGCTAAGGCATTTCCCATGTTGTGTACGCCAATAACGTTTAGGGAATATTTTATATTGAATATTGAATATTGAATATTGAAACCACTCTGCTGAAAGTTAGTTGCAATATATTTTGCATTATCTTTTTCATTTGTAGAAAAATCGTTTTCACTATTAACAGATAGCTGTGCTGCTAATTTATTATGCTGATTTACTACAAACGTTTTACTATTGTTTTTAAACGTTGTAAATATGTTCATCAACTCATCAATCTCTTGATGGTCTTTATCAATATTTAGTAACAATCCAATTTCTGGTTTGTATTGCACAATACTACCGTCGCTTTCATCAGCTTCAATTACAAGCCACTCTCCTGTTCCAACTTTTGCATTGCCAATTTTTCCTTCTTTAATAATACTAGTTAATCCTGCACCACTAATAATACTGGGGTGTAAACCTGCATACTGCAAAATATCAAACAACATTGCACTGGTAGTGCTTTTGCCACTTGTGCCACCAACTGCAATTGTTTTTTTACTTAAAGCAATTAAAGCCGATAACTCACTTCGCCTTACAATAGGTATATTTAATTGCTTTGCTTTTTGTACCTCTGGCACAGTATCTTCAATAGCGGTAGATACTACTACTAAATTAGTTTGTGGCGTTATCCCTTCTCCATTTTGTAAAAAACATTTTATTCCTTCTGCTTCTAATTTTGATTTAGTGTCATTAAATTCACCTTCCTTAAAATATCTATCACTACCAGAAACATCTTTGCCAATACCTTGCAAATATTGGGCTATAGCACTCATACCTACACCTGCAATGCCAATAAAAAAAACAGATTTAAAGTCAGAAATATCTTTTATCATTTTATTTTTTAACTATTTTAAAAGGATGAGCTTCTGTAGTTAATACTACTTTATTAAAATTTAAAGCATTATCTGGTGCAAAAATTAAATAGGCATATTTTAATGTTTCTGCAAAGAAAAAACTTTCCATGGAATTTGCCCTTTCAAATGTTTTTACATTTTTTAAAGAGGAAAAGCCCACATCATTTTTGCAATGATTAATAATATCATCTACCATTACTTTGCCTTGCCATAAATACTTTAGCTCTTTTGTTAAGCGATACATATAAAAACAGCTTTCTAAATTTTCAGGTCGTAAAATATAATAGGCACTAGTAACTGAATCGGTTTTGTAATTAAACTCTTCGGGCTCTATGTTAAATTTAGTCCACATATAATAATTGG
The DNA here is from genome assembly GCA_017988335.1 of Ferruginibacter sp. Classification (GTDB taxonomy): domain Bacteria; phylum Bacteroidota; class Bacteroidia; order Chitinophagales; family Chitinophagaceae; genus Ferruginibacter. The sequence continues at coordinate 498 of JAGNRZ010000025.1, read as the reverse complement.
CTTCTTGTATTTGCCTCCCAGTTTCAACATCGCCTGCAAAGGCACATAAGCCTGCATAAAAGGCATCTAAAGCGCCATAAACAGTTTGTGTTTCTTTACCTGTGTACATATCTACATAACGCATAAACCAACCATTTGGCGTTTTATCAATCAGGTATTTTTTTATGGCTACATTATGTTTATCAAATGCTTTTTTAAAATCTTTATCGCCAAAAAGTAACCAACATTTATACAAATACTCATAGTACGAATCAATATAAGCTCCAATATGGCTTTCAGTTTTTACCCATTTACCTGTTTGCACATCTATTTGTTCGCCTACCAAATTAATTTTGCTACGTTTGTCGTACACATACATTATTGCTTTTTTAGCAATATTGTAATATTTTTTTTCGCCTGTAAGTTTAGACAGTTTGCCAAATTCCATCATTAACGTTCCAATTTCGGCAGGGTTATTTATGCCATCTCTTACTTTGCCTGTTTGTAAATGAATAAAGC